>CAYGZJ010000001.1:0-38580 GCA_964354335.1 uncultured Planctomycetales bacterium
GCTAAACCGAGTTTAAACATTTACAATTATTTTTTAATAATATATTGGTTATTTTCCTAACCAGTATAGCAACCAAAGCCTCTCTGCAATGTATTCTATCATAAATTACAATTTAGCGCTAAAATTAACCCTGGGGAAATAAAAATATGCCGTATTCCTAGTTAATGGTTATAATCTTACCCTTAATAACGCGAGAATCGCCCAATAATGCCATTAACTAGGAGTCATTAACTAAATGGCGATTTAGAGATAAAGAGATAGGTTGAGGAGGTTTGGTGGGAAGGTTGTTCCTTGTCTAAATGAAGTCTCCCATGTAAGAATGCTAGTAATGTTTTTATAATTATTACTGGGCTTGGTGGGCATCCAGGAATATGCAAAATAACGGGCAAAATATTCTCTACGCCAGAACAGGTATAATAAGAGTCTTTGAATAAGCCGTCCTTCTTTGTACAGTCTCCCAAAGTAATCACAAATTTCGGATCAGGCATAGCTTCGTAAGTCTTTTTAAGCGCCAGCTCCATGTTCTTAGAAACCGGACCAGTGACTAAAAGCGCATCTGCGTGGCGCGGGCTAGCTACAAAATCAATTCCAAAACGCTGGATATCATATAAAGGATTAGAGCAAGCGATTATCTCTGATTCGCATGCTCCACAGGATCCCGTATCAACTTCGCGGATATGGAATGACCTGCCGAATTTAGCATGGATGGTCTTCTTAAGCTCTTCTCCTATCTTTTCCAGCTCTTGCGGAAATACAAAACCGGATAAGTCGATCTTTTCAGTAACCTTGCCCTTTTTAAGGCTATTTTTTAGTATATGCAGGTTCATAAGTCGTTACCTTGATACGATAGGTTAAAACTTTTATTACATAACGGAAAATCCGGAATAATATTCCCAAGCACCGCAAAAGTCAATCCCTCCCAGTTATGAAACGAAGGGTCTACGATCTTGCAGCGCTCAATCTGACCTTTAGCGTTTAGCCGCGTCCAGACTAATAGCGGCCCAAGCCAGGCCTCAACATATCCTAAAGCAATGCCTGCCCTTTCACCTGCGTGGACCGAAATCTGCGTATTGCACACGTCAAGTTTTTCCAGACATTGCACTATGATCCCGATCGACTCAAATACTTCGCTGCGTCTTACCTTAAGACGCGCTGCAACGTCTCCGGCATGCTCTTTTGCCATTTTAAAATTAAAACTATCGTAAATCCCGGGAAAAACCTTTCTTAAGTCCTGCGCAATACCGCTTGCCCTGGCCGCAAGCCCTGTTATACCAAGATCACGCGCTGTTTTAGTGCGCAAAATCCCTGTTGAGTCAACGCGATCCATAAATGATACACTCGAGAAAAGCATCTCTTCTAGAGAGGTGAAATCTTTTTTAATATTAGCCAGCGCTGTGTAGGTGAACTCTTTTTTTGCCTTATCAATATCACTTCCTACCCCTCCAACAATATTTATGCCTTTAAGATATCTGGAGCCGCAAAGCTTTTCATTTAACTGTAAAACCGACTCCTTAATAAGGCTGGCAAACTGAGCAGGAAAAGTAAAGCCTACATCGAGAGCAATACCCCCCATATCATTCGCATGATTATAAAGTCTTTCAAGCTCTAAATATAAAACACGTAAGACCTGTGCTCGCATAGGAATATTTATGCCTAGTATTTTCTCGGCACTCTGGCAAAACGCCATGCTATACCCAAACGCCGCATCTCCGCTTATGTACTCGAAAATCCTTACGGCCTCGTGAATACTTTTGCCCTCCAGAAGCTTCTCTATACCTCTATGCTTCCAGCCAAGCCTTATCTCCAGGTTTATGATCGGCTCCCCTGCCACGCTAAACCTGAAATGCCCGGGGCCGATTATGCCTGCATGAACAGGCCCAACAGGCACTTCAAAAATTCCCTCTCCTTCAACCCGCTTAAATACGTATCTTTGATTCCCAGCAACACCTTCATTTGGTCTGGAGAAATCCTTACGTAAAGGATAAAATCCCTTAGGCCAAACCTCATCATGCAACTTAAGGCTCCTAAGATCAGGATTGCCTATTGGCTCAATACCGAACATTTCTTTTATCTCGCGCTCAAAAAGGCTGGCAGAATAAATATCCTTTGCAATAGAAGCAAATTGTGGATTACCAGAGGTAGCATCTTGACAAACAAACACCCAAGCATGCATTTGGATACTTAAGAATCCGCAATAAAGCCTAAACGCATTTGATCCTGACCGTAAATCTTCAGCAAAAAAAGTCCCAACTGCTAATCTAAGATGCTTGTGCAGCAAATTGCAGGCTTTAGCAAAATCAAATGGATTTACAGTAATATATAATTCATCCGGATAAAGAAAATCCAGATTAATAATATTTATATCCTCAAAAGCGAAAATACTTTTTATGTAATCAGATCGTATCATCTTATTTACCTAAAATTAGCTGCTGGCAATTAACAAGTAGATCAAAAAACGCTTGAGGGATCTTTAATCCGAACCCTAATATAAAAATGCCTAGAAATATTAAAGCTAGCTTTGAACTTAAACCTTCTTTTTGAACAGGCGTTCCTTGAAAGATATTGCCTAAAACTACTCTGCTAATATGATAAAGCAGTCCTGAAAAAGCAAGGCCGATAAAAATGAATATAAGTGCAGCAATGAAATAAAACTTCCCCTGAAAAGCCGCGACCAAGATTAACAATTTGCTGATAAATATAGAAAATGGAGGCATTCCTACCAGGGCAAACAATCCGAGAAACATCGCTATCCCCGTAAAAGGCATCGCCTTGATCAACCCCTGCATCTTATCCATGCTGTTGCTACGGTAGACGCGCACTGCGGAACCCGCGGAAAAAAACATCAGCGCTTTAGTTACTGCGTGGTTAAATGCCTGAAGTAACCCTGCAAAAATCCCCCCGAAAGCCCCAAAGCCAAGACCTAGAGATACTAAGCCGATATTTTCTACACTGCTATAAGCAAGAAGCCTTTTTAAATCCTTCTGCACAAGGATAAAAACACCTGCTACCACGATAGAAAGGATTCCGAATAAAATAAATAGTTTAGCGCTAAATGCGTATCCTACCGCAAGATTCGCCAGTATCACAAAACGCAAAATAGCGTATAAAGATATCTTAAGCAATACACCGGATAACAGTCCGCTTATAGGAGAAAGCGCCTGGCTGTGCGCATCAGGTAACCAGTTATGCATCGGAGCAAGTCCTGCCTTAGTACCGTAACCGACAAAGATAAAAACCAAGGCAAGCTTTACAATCTTTGGGCTAAACATGTTTGAACCAGAGAGCATGCTCATCCATTCCAGGCTTTTTATACCAGCATCTTTTGAAGACGTGTAATAGAAAAATATTATCCCTAAAAGCGCGAAGGTTATGCCCACCGAGCAGATGATAATATATTTCCAGGCAGCCTCTATTGATTCTTTCACATTATGAAAACCTACCAGGAATGCCGAGATCAGCGTGGTCATTTCTATGGCAATCCAAACCAGAGCCAAATTATTCGATAGCGGAACCACCAGCATTGTAAGACAGAACAGATCAAATAATTGGAAATAAGCTGTGGCCTTACGGACAGAGGCTTTTCCCTCCTCTACCTCTGCCAAAATATAGCCAATAGAATATATGCTTGCGGAAAAACTCACTACGGCGGTAACAAGAAGAAAGAAAATGCTTAATGAATCAAGATAAACCAAACCCCATAAATTTATAGGCGTCATCCCGCTGGAAATAAAATCTTTTAGCAACAAAATACAGACTGCAAGGATTCCTGCGAAACCCAGGGCGTTAATCAGGCCTAGCTGCTTTATGTTTTTGATAAACAGCGAAAGGGTTAATAAAACAACGGGTATAAGAATAATTAAAACTATAAGCATGCCTATCCTTTTAACGATTTCATCTTTGAAGTATCAATGTGCGTAAAAAGCCTGTTTACCTTATATACAAATACCTCAATAATGACCACGAAAACAAAAATATCGAAGAAAAGTGCGATCTCCACAAAAAACGGCATGCCCCCTGCTATGGCGCTTGCCGCAAGAAATATTCCATTTTCCATAACTAGAAGCCCAATAACTTGGCCTAATGCCTTCATCCTGCTGACCATTATAAAAAAACCTATACACATTGCTGTTATCGAAAATACAAACGCTGCTGATTCAAATGAATTAGCAAGGGCCATCGCGTTGTGCGCGAATAAATACGATAAATACGCAAACACCAGTGCGATTATTAGGGAAAGCTGCGGATTTACGATAAGCCCAAGGTCTTCTTCTACGTTTATGCGGCGCATAATGCGAAAAAGTACAAGGGGGATAGCGATCACCTTGAGCACAAATACTAAGCCACAAACAATAAACATCTCAAGGTGGTACTGATTTAAGCCCATATATAAGGCATACAGGAATAAAAAGAAAGACTGAATCCTGAATGCCCTGATCAGGGCAGTTATTCTTTTGGCAACCACTAGAAGAAAAGTAACAACCAAGAAACCGGTTAAAATAATGCTTAGAGCCATGATTTAAAACCCCAGTCCGGCTGCAATCGAAGCAAGCAGCACAATAAAGAAAGAAAAGCTTAGGAAATCAACTACTCTGAAAAGCCGCATTTTTGCTACAGATATTTCAATTAGGGCAATCACCAGGCTGATAACGGCGATCTTTATCGGGAACACTATCCACTCCCATCTTCCAGATGTCATAAATGGAAAAAGATACCAAGAAAGTATGGTAAAGAATATAATTTGCTTAATGTGGCTTGCTAATTCAATAAGCGCCAAGGACCTTCCTGAGTATTCAAGAACCATTGCCTCATGAACCATAGTCAGCTCAAGATGTGTTTCCTGGTTGTCTACGGGTATGCGCGATGTCTCAGTAATTGTCACCATAAGAATTGCAAATCCGGATAACAAACTTGAGATATTAAAACAACCTATACCTGACATGCACAATACGAAAGCCGCGATAAAAGCTGTGGGTTCAGCAAAACTTGAGATAAACATTTCCCTGGAAGATCCCATGCCTCCAAATGAACTAGCTGCATCAAGACCGGCTAATGCTAAAAAGAAGCGGCCTAAACCCATTACAAAAAATGTTGCGATCAGGATCATTACACAGTTTTCCATGGAATAACCGGGCCATATCAATAGAATCAAAAATAGCGAGCATATGCTGGCTGCAAATAACACTACCGGAGCTGCATAAAAGATCCATGAAGTATTAAGTGATACCACCTCATCCTTTGAAAAAAGCTTCTGCACGTTATAGTAAGGTTGAAAGATGCTTGGGCCCTTACGCATACGCAAAGAATTCTTAACCTTGCGAATGAATCCACTTACCAACGGAGCACACAGCACAAGTAAGATGACTTTTCCAGCAACTAAAACTAGATTGTTCAGCGTTATCATGGCTAAAATATAGTAGTAATTATTATCAACCCTGCTAAAGTGGCAAAAATATACAAGATATAAAGGTGTATACTCCCCGGCTGCAGCTTTTTCATCTTAAATGCGGCAGAATAGATCAATCCCAGCAAAGGCTGGTAAAAGTATCGCTTAAATACCGGAGTTGTGTGTGTTTCGTAAGTAAACTTACGTACATGATAAAAAGAATCTCTTATTTTTTCACTTTTCCTGTAAGGCAATAGAAAAAAGCTAAAGGCTATTCTGAAAGGCTTTGAAAAAGCAGTTGCCGTATATTCATTTCGGCTGTCCAGTGCATAATATCCACAATCCCAGGTATTATAACGGACTTGTTTAGTGCGTAAACCGAACTTAAACCAAAGAAAGACCGCGATGCCAAGGATAGCTAAGATTATAGCGATGATCGCAGGTAAAACTGATACAACATTAAAAGACACATCTGCTTTTTCGATACCCAGCGTTGAACGCGAAATGCTTAACAAAACCGGCATAATTAATCCGGCCCCGAGACCGAATAAAATCACAAAGGTGGCTAGAATTGCCATGCCGACCTTCATGGAAAAACCGGCTTCCCTTGATTCCTGAGCACGAACACTCCTCGGTAACGCAAGAAAAGTTATGCCGAAAGCCTTAACAAAACAAGCTGCCGCTAGTCCGCTAGTTAAAGCTAGCGCCGAAGCTGACAAAATCATAAAAATTTTAATCCATCCCTGAGAATGTATTACCCCTAAGAAAAATGACTGAAATGTCAGCCATTCGCTGACAAATCCGTTTAACGGCGGAAGCGCGGAGATACCCATTGCGCCGATCAGAAAAAACGACGCAGTAGCAGGCATTGTTTTTATAAGGCCGCCCATCTTTTCCATATCGCGTAATCCTGTTGCCTTAAAAACGCTCCCTGAGCAAAGAAACAAAAGCCCCTTAAACAAAGCGTGATTGATCAAATGATACAACCCCGCGCACATAGCTAACACCGCAACTGCCGCAATGCCTTGACTTCCAAAAAACATTGCTGTCCCTAAGCCTAAAAGGATTATTCCTATATTTTCAACGCTGTGATAGGCAAGTAATTTCTTAAGATCGTGGTCCATCAACGCATAGATGACTCCGACTAGGCAAGAGATAATCCCAAGCACAAGAATAAACGCGCCCCACCAGGCTAGCCCGGGGCCTAAAAGTGTTATGAAGAAACGAATCATGCCGTAAATCGCTACCTTAATCATTACGCCTGACATGATGCTTGAAATATGCGCCGGGGCCTGCGGATGCGCGTAGGGCAACCAAATATGTAACGGAACGACTCCTGCCTTGGTCGCAAAACCGATAAACAAAAGTAAAAAAATAACGTTTCGTTCCTGGAGAGGTAGTGAGGTTACAGCGAGTTTTACTGCAGAATAATCGAAAGAACCTGCGCAGTTATATAGGATAAAAAATGCCGCCATAAGACAGGCGGTGCCGATATGAGTCATTACCAGATAAATCGCTCCTGCGCGGACAGACTTTTCGTGCTTATAATCAAAAACTACAAGGAAGTAAGAAGCAAGCGACATCAATTCCCAAGACACAAGGAATGAAATAATGTTACCGGACAATACTACTGAACACATAGAGAGAGTAAAAATAACTAGAAGCACCCAGGAAACAATCTTCTTTTTAAGCGTTTCTTTATACAAATACCCTATTGAGAATATTGCCGAAGGAATACAAACAAATCCGATCACAGCAAGAAATAATATTGCCAGCGGATCAATAAAAAATAGCTGTTTTGGCAGTAGATTTATCATTAGATATTAACCCTATAAAAATAAAAAAACCTTCGCCAGCCGTAAACATAAACTAGCAAAGGTTTCTCGTTAAAACTTTAGTCCAGACCCACCTTAAAACTCGGAACTAATATTGTTAATATATTATCATATATGCGATCAAAATCAAGAAAATTTGCTGGTTTCCCAGTTTATGGCAATATTTTAACCGAAATTATTGCTAAAAATGGCCAATAATGCCATTAACTAGAAGTCATTAACTAAAGCGCGATTTAGAGATAAAGAGGCGGGATTAATCGTGGGATTCGCTTAACTGCATAAGAAGTGTTTTATCGCCAGATACAAGGGCCGCCTTCTTCTTTTTAGCCCAGCGCTTGATCTGTGCTTCACGTGCTTGCGCACTAGATCTGTTTTGAAACGGCTCTTTATAAACAACCTCAACCGGCCTGCGATTACTGGTATAATCGCCGCCCTTACCGGCATTGTGCTCGGTTAGTCTGCGGGAAAGGTCGGATGTCGATCCAGTGTAAAAACTATTATCTTTACAACGCAGAATATAAACATACCACATATTGCTCCTTCGACGCACTCGCCTAAACTAAACAACAACTCGCTTGCTCAGGATGGTTCGCCGCGCCATTATGACAACGCCCTCACCCATTCAGCGCTCACGACAATGGTGAGCAAGCCCGAACGAAGTGAGGGCGCGTCGAACCATTGCCCCGCATGGACTCGAACCATGATAACAAGATCCAGAATCTTGTGTCCTACCATTAGACGACAGGGCAGTTATGTAAAAAGTATATCGTGGAGAAGATGTTAAATCAAGAAGATTGTTTACGGGGATAACCCTGGTGTCCAAAAAGTGTCCACTGGGAACCTGTATAAACAAAAAGGACTCAAACGGTTAAGTCCGGCCCTTATAAGATTTGCTATGCTTTTATTTGTCTACCTTAGACCCTACTTTTTCTCCGGCTTCTACCTTTTCTTTTTTGTCTTCTTTTACATTTTTTACTTCTTTTACTTCTTCCTTTTTGTTTTCCTTCTTTTCTCCTTTGGAATCTTGATTAACCAAAGGAATTTTTTTATTTTTTTCATCTAAAATTTCCTGACACCTTGAACATGCTAATACCCTTCTTCTTTTTTCATTTATAGTCATAACTATTATTTTTAAATAATTATGGGCTAATTTCGTCCCGCATCTTATGCAATTATTCATCTCGTCTCTCCTTTATCGTCTTGAATTTTCCTTTTTTCTTCTTCCCCACTTATTCCTCTTTTAGAAATTTACATGAATCCATATTTAAATCAAATGTCTTGCTATCTAGATTTCCTTCGGGGAAAATGAGTGTTAATTTAACAAACATAATTTCCTTTCTTAAATCAAACGTTTTGTATTTTATCCCTTGGGCGGTGAAATCAATTTCAATAGGATTACCTGCGGGCATTTTGGGAGTAACAACTAGCGATTTCAGTCTATCTGCATCCAGAGAATCTATTTGATCTTTTTTTACAAACTTCTTGAACTCCTCTAAATTTGCTGGCCAGTTTTTATTTTTATGATAATACTGCACTAAGGCCTTTGTAAGTGGGTTGATGTACTCACCGGCTATTCCTAATCCTGTATCTGTGCTACCCTCCATACCTGCTCCACAATCTGAAGAATATAATAAAACTACTGATGCCAAGCATATAAGAAGAGATAGTCTTATAATTTTCATATCTTTCCTCCTTTAGCGTATCATACCAAACAAAAAGGCAGCCCCCCATTGAGAGAGTTGGCAATAAACTTTATCTGATTAACCTCATTACCACTCCTTTGCGATTACACGCTTATTATACTCCTAAATTCCAAAAAATTGTGAGTAATTTGGGAGACACTATCTTAGACTCATAGCCCCACTCCACATACCCCCCCGACTAAGTGTCCATAATAGACACCAATTGGCACCAACACACACCAACAGCCACAAAAAAAACTCCGTAAGTGCTTAACGGAGTTTGCATTTACAACAAAATCAATTATTTATGGAAATTTTCCTTATCGATCCCTGAATCTTGCGTCCTACCCCCCCCTCCTTCGCCCTTTTAATCTAAAGTAAGAGATCCGATGGGCTTCGGGGGGCTGCGCTCGCATATAGCTAACCAAATCTGGCTCGCTTGATTAGACGACAGGGCAGTAAGGTAATTTCTAGGAGCGGATTGAATTATATATCTCCGTAGGGATTCTTGCAATAGAAATATAAATATGCTATATTGGGTTTGTTCAATAGCAGTGCTATGCGCCTACTGTTAAGAATGCCCTAAGGAGGTCATTAATGAGAAGACTACAATACGCCGCCTTGGTTTTGTCCTTTCTACTAACCGGCACTTTCATTCTTTACGCTCAATCCGATGCAACATCAGCTAATAAAAAAGGTACTGTAAGGCCGCTGCCTATTGTCACCTCATCAACCATTTCTGAAGCCGAAACAGATCAGGACACATTCGGCTATAAGATGGGGCAGGGCGTACTCAACATAGCCACTGCCTGGACCGATATCCCCCAACAGATACAGGAAACCTCCAAAGAAAGCAACATCTTCGTGGGTGCCACCGTGGGACTTATCAAAGGGATTTTCACCGGACTTTACCGCGGGGTCACCGGGGCAGTCGACGTGGCCACCTTCGGTGTTCCTCCGTATGACGATGCAAAGGCAGAGCCGAGATATACGGTGAAAGACCCGGAAAAAGACGGATACAAAGTAAATCTCTTCAACTGGTAACCGCCAGGACTTCCAACCGAAACACTTCTTTTATTTAATACTTACTAGCTATTTGATTTATTTTTCAGAGGACTCCATGGTCTTGCGCGCTGCTTCTGAGCGGGTAAGTTCAAACTTATCGAGGAACTTTGACTGGAATTTCTGCATATAGAGGAAAAGTCCGGGAGTGACAAAAAGCGTGATAATCTGTGAAAATATAAGCCCTCCGACTACGATAAGACCCAGCGGCCGGCGGGATTCTCCGTCAGCTCCGAAGCCCAACGCAATAGGCACTGCTCCCATGATCGCGGCTAAACCGGTCATCAGGATCGGGCGAAAACGTACAATACAGGCATCATAAATCGCGTCAAAGTCGCTGACATTTCCCTTGTTAAGATTGGCGTTGGCAAAGTCAACCATCATGATGCCGTTTTTAGCGACGATGCCCAACAACATGAACATGCCGACGTAGCCGTAAAGCGAAAGCTCTGACCCGCATAAGAAAAGCGTAAGCAGACCTCCGAAAGTAGCCACAGGTAGAGTAGTCAAAATAGTAAGTGGGTGGACATAATTTTCGTAAAGTATGCCCAGGACTATGTATTTAAGGAAAACAGCGATAATAATCAAAATGCCCAGACTTGCCACCGCCTCCTGAAACTGCTGGGCCTCCCCCTGGAAGAATCCGGTGACACCCGGAGGAAAAGCCTTAGCTGCCGCATTCTCTAAAGTAGTAGTAGCATTGCCGATCGGAACACCCGGGTCAACATTAAAAGAAAGTGTCGCAGCATTGAGCTGGTTATAGTGCGGCACATCCTGCGGTCCTACTCCCTGATCCCACTTAGCTATGGCGCTTAAAGGAACAAGATCTCCACTTCTTCCCCCGTGAGGAACAAGAGCGGCGGTCGACGTAGAATGCATATATATGTGCGAAAGATTCTCCGGATTTTTCTGGAACTTTTTGTCTAGCTCAACAATAACATTATAGATATCAACATCCGTCTTAAAGGTAGTGACCTTTCCCTGCGCATAGGATAAGGCCAGGGCATTTTCAATATCCTCGGCAGTGATGCCAAAAGTTGAAGCCCGGTCACGGTTGATCTTTATATTAAGCTGGGGCATGTTCAGCTTGACGCTGTTTTGCACATCGCGGATACCCGGAAGCTTGCGCATAGTCTTCTCAAAATCCAAAGCAGTTTTATAAAGCTGGTCCTGATCCGGCCCGGTCAAAACATAGGAATACTTGGCACCCGATGCCGTGCTTTCGGCTCCGGAGCTTATTTTTAAGGTCGGAACAGGCTCTAAGAATACAAATCCGCTAGGAATCCTTCCTAGCTGGCCGCGCAACTTTTTGGTGACATCCTGAATATTCTCTTTTCTTTCTTCAAGCGGTTTCAAAATACTGAAGAAAAACCCTGTGCTCTGATCCGCTCCCGGAGAAAGCCCGGTGACCGTGATAAACCTGTCTACCGCTTTATCATTTAAAACTACCTTGTCTATCGTCTGCTGATAAAGCTGCACCTTCTTTGTGGATGTCCCCAGAGGCACCAATATCCCGCCGCTTATAGAGCCGCTATCGCCTTCAGGAAGAAAGGACTGCGGCAGGACCAGGAAAAAAATAATTGTGCCCACAAAACAAAACACCCAGGCGATAATCGTAGTCATTGGCCGCTTCAGGGTCCAGGTAAGCCAGACTCCGTATGTATCGATGACATCTTTCATGAATTTATTCATGAATTTCTGCAGTGATTTTTCTTTGGTCTTCCCCTTTTCCTCTAACATGCGCGCGCACATCATCGGCGTAAGGGTCAGGGAAATGACTCCAGAGCAGAGAATCGCCAGGATTACCGTGATCGCAAACTCCTGAAACACCCTTCCTACAGTACCGCCCATAAATACCAACGGCACAAAAATGATCGCCAGGGACAAGGTCATGGAAATGATTGTAAAGGTGATCTCCTGCGCGCTCTCAATAGCCGCGGCTAATGGCTTTTTTCCTTTTTCAACCAGGCGGACTGTATTTTCCAATACGACAATGGCATCATCAACCACAAAACCCACTGAAAGCGTCAGGCCCATCAGCGAAAGGTTATCGAGGCTGAACCTAAAGACATACATAAGTATGAAGGTGGCAACAATGGATAAAGGCAGGGTGATACTGGGAATGATCGTGTCTGAAAGGCTGCCCAGAAATAAATAAATGATAAGGATGACCAGGATCAGCGCGATAACAATGGTAAGCTTTACATCATTGACTGAATCCACGATAGTAATGGACTTATCGTAGAATATATCCACTTTTACCGAACCGGGAATTTCCTTTTGTAACTGCGCGATTGTCTCCCTGAGACGCTGGGCAAGAGCCACTGTATTAGAGCCGCCGACACGTGAGATAGCTACTACCACCGTTCCGCCGTGCACTCCCTCTCCAGACTTACCGTAATCGACGCTCATCACGTCATTATCAACGCTATCAATACACCTGCCGATATCCTTAAGTCTTATCGGCGCATTATTGCGGTAGGCGACAATGACATTCTCATAATCCTTAGCCAAGAAAAGCTGTCCCTTGGGCTCGATAGAAAATGTGCGTACTTCCCCATTTAAACTTCCTCCAGGAACAGTAACTGTGCCGCTATTAATGGCATTGGCCACTTCGGCGATACCTATCTGGTAGGCGGACATTTTATTAGGATCAACCTGAACTCGTACCGCGGTCTTTGCGCCCCAGGTCTGCACCTGCGAAACATCCTGCACCATACTCAGGCGCTGGCCGATAGTCCTGTTCCCAAAATCATAGAGCTGTCCGGAAGTAAGGGTATCAGAGTTAACCAGTAAATACATAATCGGTGTATCGCTAGGATTAGTCTTGGAATAGCTGGGCGGCGCCGGAAGGTCAGTAGGAAGATTTCCTGTTGCGCGCTGAATTGCCGCCTGCACGTCAGGAGCAGCCAGATCAACGCTGCGGCTGAGCTCAAAGGTAAGCATGATCTTGGTCTGGCCTTCAGTGTTATCCGAAATAATGGTGTTAAGCCCGGGAATCTGGGTAAACTGATTTTCCAGAGGCGAAGCCACGGTCATAGCCATGGTATTGGGGCTTGCTCCGGGATAAGAGACGCTAACCGTAATAACCGGATAATCAACAACCGGAAGGTCACTGATTGGCAGCTTCATGTATGCCGCGATGCCAAATATCAACACCACCACCATCACCAGGGTGGTCATGATCGGCTTGCGGATAAAATTTTCCGAGAAATTCATACTTTACCTTTTCTGTTTTTGCATCTGCATTTTTTCTTCCATAGCCTTCATCTGAACGGTATCTATGACCCATGCCCCGGGACTTAAACCAAGCTGACCGGCGGTGACTACTCTTTCACCCGGCTTAACGCCAGCATATACAACAATATTTCCTTCCTGGCGGTTTCCGGTTTTAACCAGCCTTAAATCTGCTTTGTTATCGGCAGTAACTACAAAAAGATAGCTACCACTCTGCCCCAACTGCACCGCATCATACGGCACCTGTATCGCATTTTTTTCTATGCTTAAAATAAGACGGACGGTAACAAATTGTCCGGCCCATAATTGTCTGTCTTTATTGGAAACGATGGCGCGCAGAAGAAACGTACCGGTGGTGTTATCCACTGCATTATCCAGCAGCGTAAGCTCTCCCGTATAGACCTTAGTCGGATCATCGTTAGCCACGATTTCCACTTTAAGCTTTCCCTCGCCCATCGCCTGTCGCACCTTGAACAGATCAGTTTCGGTAACAGTAAAATCCACATACAGTTCGTCTATGGCCTTGATATTCACCAGCGTCGGTCCGTCATTGGCAGTAATGATATTGCCGAGATCCACCTGGTGTTTTCCACTGCGACCGTCTACCGGAGAACGGATGTAGCAATATTCCAGATTGATTTTTGCCAGTTCAACTTCCGCGTTATCTAAGCGCACCTGTGCTTCTGCGCTGGACAAATCCACGGAATACGTGTCAAAGTCCTGTTTAGAAATAAGCTGCTTATCAGAAAGAACCTTGTTTCTTTCGTAAGTCACCTTCTTGAGCTTCAGGTCAGCCAGGGCCTGATTCAGACTAGCCCTAGCCTTATCCAGCTGGGCCTTAAAAGTCGCTGGGTCAATGGTAAAAAGCAGGTCGCCCTTTTTTACTTCATCCCCTTCCGTAAAGTTAATCTCTTTTATCTGGCCGGTAACCTGGGATTTTATATCCACGTCATAAAGCGAATAAAGGTTGCCGAAAGATTCCAGATATACCGGAGCGTCTTTTGTAAAAGCCAACCCGACTTCTACCGGACGAGGAAAAGCTTCCTGATGCGGTTTCTTATGGAAAACCCCCTTAAAAATAAAAAACCCTCCCGCGATCACACAGGCAATGATAATCATGCGCATGCCCATATTCGACTTTTTTGTCTTAGCCGGCACCGGCGTAATCTCTAATTCTTTTTTATCCATCATGTGTCCCCCTATAATCTACCCGTGATAGAAGAAAAATAAATCATTTATCTTTTTCTAAACCAATTTTTATATTCGGCGTCCCGGTTGAATGCGCAAGCTCTGCCAATGAGGTAAAAACTTCCTTTTTGGCCTGGATAAGCCGGCTGCGCGCCTGAGAAAGATTACTTTGCGACTGGACCAGATCCAGGATACTTTTTAATCCGGCGTTGTAGCTTTCCAAAGCAAGATCATAGGAAGTTTCCGATGTCTCAAGATACGAACGGCTGAATTTAAGCTTCTGCACCGCGGTACTAAAATCATAATATTTTACCCAGACATCGGAGCTAGCGTCAAGCTCTGCCTGGACCAGCTTATCAAAAGCTATAGCTGCCTGATAGTCCGCCTCTTTCTTTTTGTTCCAGTTATTGAACCCGTCAAAAACATTCCAGTTCACGCTTAAATAAGCGGAGTAATCGCGCTGGTTATCCTTAAGGCCTCCGGAATTATAATAGCGGTACCTATCCTGCTGGGCGCTGGCTCCAAGATTTAAATTCGGCAGTACATCGGAAAAAGCGGCGCGCGCTGCAGCCTTCTTAGATTTTAGATCAGCCTGAAACGCCTTTATATCCGGACGCTTGCTCAGCGACTCTTCGATCAGCCGGCTGACATCCTCTTCAGTGACTCCAGTAGGCACATCTTTAGCAGGGGCGACAATTTCAAAATTGGTATCTGCCGAGACTCCTATAACTTTGGCCAGGTCAGCCTTAGCATTTTTTACTTCTCCTTTAGCGCTTTCTAAGTTATATAGCGAATTCTCGTAGTCAGACTTAGCCTGAAGCACATCAAGCTTAGCAACCAGGCCCACATCAAATTTAGCCTGCGCGGCGTCGTAGTCGGTCTTGGTATTCTTGACATCCAGCTCTTCCGCCTCTACCAACGACTGAGCGCTGTAGTAGGCGTAATAGGTTTTCTGCACATCACGGATCAGGTCCTGCAAAGACTGGTCATATTGGGCATTGGCCTCAAGGACCTTCTGAAATTTAGACTCAATGGAGGCGCTTCTGCCGCCGAAATCAAGCAAGAGATAGGTCAGCTGGGCGCTGGGACCGTAATAAGAATTATTGATGCTGTTCCCGGCGATATTAGAGACCTGTTTCTGGCGGGTTATAGTCTGGGCAATAGTTAACTGCGGATAGAGTAAGCTCTCTGCCTGTTTTTCCTGCGCCCTGGCTACGCGCGTCTGCTCCCAATCCTGTCGCGTTTGGGGATTATTGCTAAGCGCCATATCAACAAGTTCAGTCAAAGTAAAATTCTTTTCTGAATTTATCCTTTGTTTCTGAATGGATTTCCAGGCAGGATCCTTGATTTTGGCTGCGGTGGCTTTGGCATCCGCGGTTGGCCTGCCTTGCCGCTTCCTGTCTTTAATGAAATCATCCGCGAAAGACTGGGCTTCCTGTATCTGTTCTGTTTTGGCCGTATCGACCTGCAACAGCGAAGGAGCTGGCGGCGTCCTGACCATATGACAGCCGGCTAAAAAAACCAGAACACCAATAATTAGTACGGGTACCTTATTATCTTTTAATAAATAGGGCATTGAGATTATATTTTTTATTAATTTAGTATTCTACCACAAAAAACTGTTATTTTATACAGTTTAGAAGAATTTTTGCGCGGGGCTTATTATTTTTATTATCGGGCAGGTGATGCGTGCGGGGAACCGAGAATGCTTTCTAGTTGGGAAACGCTGTTTTCCATGATGTTGCTTGCGCCGGATTCTAAACCGGTAGATTCCTCGGAAATAATTCCTGATGTTTGGCTTGGGGAGCTAAAACTATCCGATGTGTCTGAGAAAGATTCTTCGGGCGCGCTGAAATCAGATGATGGCGCGCTAAAATCCTCGGAAGGGCTGCTGAAATCTTCTGATGGGCTGCTGAAATCTTCCGATGGGCTGCTGAAATCCCCGGAAGAATCGCTAAATGATGAATCTTGCGCCCAGGCAACGGTTAAAAACAAAAACGAAGCAAATATCAACATGACAATTTTTCTCATATGATCACAAAATCCTTTTCTGCAGAAAAAGTATAAACAAGCCGACTAAAATCTGAATTCCCGCAAAAACTTTAAGCATACGGATCGGTACTTTCGCAAATTGCTCTGTAAGCTTTCGCAGCGCTTTCTTTCTTAAAAAAATGAATGCCCGGATAATAATAAATACCCCGGCCACGATCAACAATATTGAGGCGATGCCCGGGACTTTAGAGCTTAAGGATATAAAAAGCATGGCCACATAAAGAGTAAGAAAAAACAGCGGCCACTTAAGGATCCCGAAGCTCTGGCTGATCAGCTTATTGCGCGCCCTTTCCGGACGCGCTAAAAACATGGCCCCGGTAATGATCAGAAACCAACCTAAGATTATGATAAAAATCTTGGTCTTGCCAAAAAGGAAATTAATTAGCTTATAAAATCCTGTTTTAATAAGTTTTAATAAATAAAACATGTGATTTTCAGATTATGTTTATTGAATATTCGATACGGTGTCAGCGCCTGATTTACCAAGCTCTGCTTTTAATGCGGCGTTCTCTTTGGCAAGCGTATTGTTCTCGGCGTTGACCTGCTCCAGCTTCCACTGCACATCCTTCAGATCCGCTTCCAGCTCCGCGACCTTATCCTCGCCGGCCTTGACCTTCTCATCCAGATCAGATTTTATCTGAGTGAAATTCTGCTGCAGCTCTTTTTTGGCTTCCGCATCCCTGCGCAGCGACTCGTTTTCCGCGGCCAATTTCTGGTTTTCCTCATTGACCACATCGATCTGAAACTGCCTTTCCTTGAGCGCCTGGGCAAGATCATTCCTGTCCTTCAGGAGCAACAAAGAAAAGCTAACGCTGCCTACAATGATGATCCCGCAGATGATGCGGATGATCAATTTCGTGTTTTTCATATGTTAAGAAAAAAGCTCGCGCACTGATTTTCTGCTGAAGAACATATAGAAAAAAACCGGCAGGAAAATCAAAACGATGATACGCAAAATCAACGGTACTATTCTTATCGGGAACGTCGGCATCAGATTCTTGGCATGGGCGATAGCGAACACCATCACCCCGCTGACAAGCAGGCCGAATAAAATGGAAACAGCGCAAAAAACATACAGGGAGTAGCGCGCCCAATGCTTACGATAGAGTATCCCGATACCGGTTACCACAAACCAGATGATAAAAGGGGTTACGGCGTAAAGAAAGCTATGCGGATCAAAATTTTTCGGAAGCTTGTCTTTAATGGACTCTATGAAGGAAACTGCCATTAGCGAAACCCGCAGAAAATACAACCCGGCAAAAACAAGATATAAGCCTGTAGCTATAATGATTATTTTTTTTGCCATTTTCTATCCCTTTACCAGAGGTTCTTTTTTATCCAGGCATCCAGGCCATTAGCGCCTAAGAAAGTATTGTAATCGCATTTAGCGCCTTCAGCAGCGCCAACCGCTGCCCCTGTCATTGCCCCTACGCCTGCACCGGCAGCTGTGCCTACCGCAGTAGCGCAGCCACTCGCAAGAACAACCAAAAAAGAGAATGCCACCACCAGCAATCCCGCTTTCCTAATCATCCCTACTCCTTTTTTTATCGTATCCACTTGCTCAAACGCTCTTTTGTCCGTTCCTTGCCCAAGTAGTATATCACTTCAAAAAGCCCCGGTCCAATAGTTTTTCCGGTAAGCGCCACGCGCAACGGATGGATCAGCTCCTTGGATGAAATACCCAACTCAGCCACTAAAACCCGGAATACCTCTTCTATCGCGGCGATATTGAACTTGCCTTCGGCATACAAAACATCAAGCCGCTCTGAAAAAAGCTTAAATTCCCCGGATAGGTTTCCGGATAAATATTTTTGTTGCGCCTGTGGGTCGATATTGATCTCTTTTTGAAAGAAGAAATCCGCCCAGTCCACAAACTCATTGAGCCGTGTCAGGCGGGGTTGAAAAAGCTTGATGATAGTTAAAACATACTCTCTATCAAAGCCGTCCGCTTCAATATACTTCTTTTCCACAAGCTGCGGGAAAAGCTCATCAAGAAGCTTTTCCGGATTTTCTTCCTTAAGATACTGGTTGTTGATCCAGTCCAATTTCTTCATATCAAAGGTCGCCGCGGTCTTGTTAACATCAGTGATATCAAAGATTTTTATCGCTTCTTTAATATCAATCACTTCCCGGTTATCTCCCGGAGCCCAGCTTAACAGTAAAAGATAATTCATCAGAGCCGGAGCAAGGTAACCCATTTTGCGGTAATCCGAAATAGCCGTGGCCCCGGTGCGCTTGGAAAGCCTGCCCCCTTCAGCTCCCATAATAAGCGGCAGATGGGCGAACTGCGGCAGCGGATACCCAAGCGCCTCATAAAGAAGGATCTGTTTTGGCGTGTTGGAAATATGGTCATCTCCGCGGATGACATGAGTGATGTCCATCAGCGCGTCATCTACGACGCAGGCGAAATTATAGGTAGGCGTTCCGTCGGACTTTATAAGCACCTGGTCCTTTATCGTCTCGGCCTCAAATTCGATCTCTCCGCGGATCAGGTCCTTTACCGTTATTTTCTGGGGGGTCACTTTAAAGATTACCGCCTCCCCAGGCTTATCCGGAAGTTTTTCAGTATAGGCCTTGCCCTCTTTTAGTAATTTATCCGCCTGCTGACGATAGATATCAAAACGCCCACTTTGATAATAGATCTCATCCCAGTTAAAACCGAGCCAGGAAAGGCTTCCCAGGATCTCATCCACATATTCTTGCTTTGAGCGCTCGCGGTCCGTGTCCTCGATGCGCAAAACAAACTTTCCCCGCTTTGCCTGGATATAGAGCCAGTTAAAAAGCGCGGTGCGGCTGCCGCCGATATGTAAATTTCCCGTTGGCGAGGGGGCAAAACGGACTCTGATCATCGTAATCCCATTCCTTGTTCCAATGCGTTAATGTTAATGCTGATAAGGTCTAATTTGTCCGGCGGGGCGATCTTACGCATCACCTCAATAATGGTTTTTTCTTTAAGGATTTTCTTCTTGGTAAGATAATTTCCCAATGCGACCATGTTGGCGACTTTTATGTTGCCGAGCTTTATCGCGATATCCGTAAACGGATGCGCTATCACACGGCCATCGGAGCCTTCAGAGACATCTACCAGGGAGCTGTTGATAAATAGCAGCCCGCCTTTTTCAAGCCGGGCTTTGAATCGCTGTAGCGACGGAGCGTTCATAATGATCAGGATGTCGGCTTTCTTAACCCAGGGGGAGCCGATTTCTTTATCGGAGATGGTCACCATGCAGTGGGCGGTGCCGCCACGCACCTCTGCCCCGTATGAAGGGATCCAGGTAACAAACTTTTTCTCCATCATCGCCGCTTCGGCAATGATCTTCCCCAGGAGCATGATCCCTTGTCCGCCTGAACCAGCTATAATGATTTTTTCTATCATAAGTATTTATGAATCATAAATTCAAAGTCTAAAATTAAAAATATAAAACAAGCTTAAAGTCTAAAATTCAAATTTTAAAATTTATACTTTAACTTTGTTTTGATTTTTTTACTTTGAATTTTAAATTTAACGTACTTTATCCTCATTACTTAATTCTACCCAAGGGGAATTCTTTAGTCATGCAATCCTTTATCCAATCAAGAGACTCTTCGGGAGACAGCCCCCAGTATGTCGGACACGGTGATAATATTTCCACCATTGAAAACCCGACACGGTTAATCTGATTTTGGAATGCCTCTTTTATCGCGCGCTTGGTCTTCAATATCTCCGGAACCGAATGCAGCGAGGTGCGGTTAATGTATTTTACTCCGGGTAAAAGCGCGAGCATCTTGGAAATATGCAGCGGATGGCCCTGTTCATGATGATCCCTGCCAAGCGGGGTAGTCGCGGTCTTCTGGCCCAGCAGCGTAGTAGGCGCCATCTGTCCGCCGGTCATGCCATAAACAGCGTTGTTGATAAAAACTACGGTCAGATTTTCTCCGCGGTTTGCCGCGTGGATAGTTTCATTGGTGCCGATAGCTGCTAAATCACCGTCTCCCTGATAAGTAAAAACGATGTTTTCCGGACGCACGCGTTTTATCGCGGTTGCCACTGCCAGGGCCCGGCCGTGCGCTGCCTCTGAACAGTCAAAATCCCAATAATCATAGGCGATGACTGCGCAACCGACCGGAGCTACGGCGATCACAATTTCCCGTATATCTAATTCATCCACTACTTCCGCTATAAGGCGATGTACAATACCGTGCCCGCATCCGGGGCAGTAATGCGTAGAGATGTCGCGCAATGATATTGTTCTGGAAAATACTTTTTCCATAATGTTATTTTCGTTGGGTTCGTTATTTTCGTTAGGTTCGTTAGGTTCGTTAGGTTCGTTAATGTCGTTTAAAAGTTTTAAACGAAACTGACGATAATAACGGTATTAACGAACTAAACTATTTAATTTTTTAATAACCTCTTCTTCCGAAGGTATTCCACCTCCGGCCCTTCCAAGAAAAGCCACCGGAGCTTTTCCGTTAAGCGAAAGGCGTACGTCATCAAGCATCTGCCCGTAAGACATCTCAACAACCAAAAACTTAGCTGTTGGCTTGCGCTTGGCCAGCGCCTTTTCAGGAAACGGCCAGAGCGTTATCGGCCTTATGAGCCCGACTTTCTTGCCTTTTTCCCGCAGCCGCATCATGGCGCTTTTACAGATGCGCGCCATTGAGCCATAGGCGACCAAAATAATCTTTGCGTCATCCACAAACAGGCTTTCCCAGTCCTGTTCTTTCTGTTTTATCTTTGCGTAAGTCTCTTGCAAAATAAGATTGAAGTCCTCAAGCTCAGTATCACGCATAAAAAAAGACTTTACGATATTTGGTTTTCTTCCTTTACAGCCGGTCAGGGCCCATGGTTTTTTGACATTTTGAATTTTTAATTTTGAATTTTTAACCTGCAGAGGTTCCATCATCTGTCCAAGCATCCCGTCCCCTAAAATAATAACCGGATTGCGGTATTTGTCCGCCAGTTTAAAAGCCCTGAACATTAAATCATAGGATTCCTGGACTGTTGATGGGGCAAGGACAATGCAATGATAATCGCCGTGTCCGCCTCCGCGCGTAGCCTGAAAATAATCCGATTGCGAAGGCAGGATATTGCCCAGGCCCGGGCCTCCCCGCATCACATTCACTATTACAACCGGAAGTTGAGCTCCGGCGATATATGATATCCCCTCCTGCTTCAGGCTCATACCGGGGCTGGAAGATGAAGTCATGGAGCGCGCGCCCGCGGCAGCGGCACCAAAGACCATATTTATGGCAGCTAGCTCTGATTCTGCCTGAATAAAAATACAGTTTTTTAACGGCATATGCTTTGCCATATAGCCGGTAAGCTCGTTTTGCGGAGTAATGGGGTAGCCGGCATAAAAAGTGCATCCTGCGTCAATGGCGCCCTGCGCGACCGCCTCATTTCCACTCATTAAGATCCTAGTCTTATTCATAATTTTTAAACTCAAAGTCTAAAGCTCAAAAATCAAAGCAATTTTAAAATTTAAATTTTAAAATTTGAACTTGTTTTGAATTTTGAGTTTTGAATTTTAAACTTAACTGGTAATTTACCATACTCTTTACTTATAAACTTCTATGCAGCAATCCGGGCAGATAACCGCGCACAGCGCGCAACCCAGGCATTCCCCGCTATCCTTAAATTTCACCGGCTTAACCCCGCGAAGATTCAATTTGCTATCCGCGCTGATCAACTCCTTAGGACAGACGCTGATGCACAAAAGGCACCCTTTACATTTATCGCGATTAATGGTTATCTTTCCCATAAATATTCGTTATAAGTTTATATTTTAAACCAAGGCCCGGAATTGCATAACAGCTTTAATTTTATCCGCTATCCCCTGCCCGGTTAAACCATAATTGGTAAGCAAAAGCTCGCGTTTTCCGTGCGCGATGAACTCACAAGGCAGTCCGATCTTGACTACGGGACGCGATATCGCATCTTCTACCGCGCTGCCAAAACCTCCGGAAACAATCCCTTCTTCCGCGGTAAAGACGTATTTCGCTTTTTCCGATACTGCCTTAAACATATCCCCGTCCAAAGGCTTTGCAAAGCGGGCGTTGATAAGTTTGCCCGAAAAACCCTCTTTCTCAAGAAGCAACAATGCTTCCAGGCAAGTCATGACCATACTGCCTAAGGCAATAATCGCAAAATCTTTTCCCTCCCTGAGCAATTCCGCCCTCCCAAGGTCTATGGGATAAGTAGGGGCTCGCGGCACCGGACAGCTGGCACGGGGATAACGCAACGCCACCGGCCTATCTAACTGGACAGAAAACTCAAGCATCGCCTCAAGCTCAAGAGAATCTTTTGGAGCCATGACCACCATATTAGGAATACTGCTCATATAACTGATATCAAACAGCCCCTGATGCGTAACCCCGTCTTCTCCGACGATACCGGCGCGGTCGATAGCAAAAATCACTGACGCATCCTGCAGGGCGACGTCCTCAATAAGCTGATCGTATGAACGCTGCAGGAAAGTCGAATATACCGCGACAACCGGCTTAAGGCCTGTCTTGGCAAGCCCGGCGGCAAAACATACGGCATGCCCTTCTGCGATACCCACGTCGAAAAACCTATCCGGATACAGGTCGCGGAATTTATCCAGGCCGGTTCCCTCCGGCATAGCAGCAGTTATGGCAACGATTTTTTTGTCCCCCGCGGCCAGCGCGATCAATTTTTCGCTAAAAACCTCAGTATAAGATTTGGGGGAAGCGGCTTTATCTTTGGCTAAGCTTTCTCCGGTTTCCACATCAAAAGGGCCTGTGCCGTGAAAACGCACCGGATCATTCTCTGCCGGCGCATAACCTTTGCCTTTCTGCGTGATCACATGCAAGATCTTCGGGCCCTTGATGGGAAGGATATTTTTAAGCGTATTCACCAGTAAATTCACATTGTGTCCGTCAAAAGGCCCGAAGTAGCGAAATCCTAATTCCTCAAAGAGCATCCCCGGGATAAAGAACCCTTTCAGGCTTTCTTCAAACTTATTCGCCAAAGAAAGGATCCTGCTTCCCTTAGGCATACGGGACTTGACGAAATCTTCCAGGGAATCCTTGAAACGGTTATACGCGGGCAAAGAAATGATCTTGTTCAGATACGTGCTGATCGCGCCTACGTTAGGAGAGATGCTTAGTTCATTTGTATTTAAAACCACCAGGATGTCTTTTTTCAGGTGGCCGGCATTATTAAGGCCTTCGAAGCAGAGCCCGCCGCTTAAAGATCCGTCTCCCACAACCGCGACCACTTTAAAGGGTGCTTCCTTGATGAGGTCGCGTCCTGCGGCAAGCCCCAGAGCTACTGAAACAGCGTTTGAAGAATGTCCCGCAGTAAAAATATCGTATTCTGATTCATTCTTTGAAGGAAACCCGCTGATCCCGCGGTATTGGCGCAGGGTAGCAAACTCTTTGTTTCTGCCCGTAAGTATTTTATGCGCGTAAGACTGGTGCCCTACGTCGAATACGATCTTATCCAGCGGGGTGTTCAGGCAGTAGTGCAGCGCGATAATAAGCTCAGTTGCTCCCAGGCTGGAAGCAAGATGGCCGCCGGTATTGGCCACTACCTCGACAAGGCGGCCGCGCACTTCCTGCGCCAGGGCAGGCAGTTTTTCAAGCGGGAGATTACGCAGATCTGCCGGAGATTGTATGGTATCTAGCAACATCGGCTTTCTCTTTTACTTTCTAAGCTCTAAAAGTTTCAAGACTCACTAGGGGGATCAAATGGTTTGAGCTCAAATTCTCCCTTTTTATTCTTTACCAGAAGGTCTATTTTCTTTTTCGCATTATCCAGGCGCTGATTGCACAGGCGCGAGAGCTCTATTCCTTCCTGATACTTCTTCAGCGCCTCATCCAAAGAAAGGTCTCCCCCCTCCAAATCCTCAACGATCTTTTCCAGCTTCTTTAATGCCTCTTCGAATTTCATCTCAGCCATGTAGTATCCTCCGTGTTAAATTCAAAGTCTAAAATTCAAATTTTAAAACAAATTAAAAGTCTAAAGGTCAAAACATTTTAAATTTTAAGCTTTAACCTTGCTTTTCCCGCTACCCATCTAGTTCTAGGCGGGATCCCGCTCTCGATTTATATTGCTCGGCGGGAGAATTTTTTACTTTAGACTTTAAAATTATCGCATAACTAATCTTTCTTCTGAACAATCTGTGTTACAGTACTTACTACTTCTCCCTTATGCAACCTGGTCTTAATACTTTCTCCCGCCTTCAGGCTGCCTGCGTCCTTAATGATCGCCTCATCCGGCATGCGAAAGGTAATGCTATATCCGCGGCCCAGGATATTCAGCGGACTTAAGGAAGAAAGCTTTTCCGCCACCCCGCTAAACTCCGCATAGCGTAATTGCAAAAAGTGCTCCGCGCGCACGGCGATTTGTTTAGTCATGGTAAGTAGTTTTTCCTTGTACTGCTGGATCAAAACAATCGGATTCAAAAGCGCCAGCTTCTTCTGCGCAGCCTCAAGCTCCCCGCTAGTCAACTTATAAATATTTTCGGTATTAAGTTTCAGGCGGTGGATGAAATTCGTTATGGTGTCCTGTTCGGTTGCAATCAGATCCGAGAGCGAACGCGAAAGGTCATTAAGAATACCGCTTAGCCGCGTTTTAAGTTCTTCTTTTTTAGGAACCACCAGTTCCGCGGCCACTGACGGGGTTGCCGCGCGCACATCCGCTACTAAATCCGCGATGGTCCAGTCCCGCTCGTGTCCGACGGCAGAAACAATCGGGATCCTGGAATCATAAATCGCCCGGGCCACGACCTCCTCATTAAAAGCCCACAAATCCTCAATGCTTCCCCCGCCTCTTCCTACAATTAAAACCTCGATACGCTCATCGGCTCGGACACTATCATTTAAAGCGTTAAATTCCCTGATCGCCTGGGCAATCTCTGTTTTAGCCGCTTCCCCTTGCACCTGCACGTGGTTTATCACGATATTTATGTCGCTAAACCGGCGGTCCAGGACTTTTAAGATATCGCGGATCGCCGCGCCCTGCGCAGAGGTCACTATTCCGATTCGCGATGGCAAATACGGGATCGGCCGCTTATGCTCCGGAGCAAAAAGGCCTTCCTTCTCCAGCTTTTTCTTCAGCTGCTCCAGGGCCAGCTGCAGGCTGCCGATGCCTTTGGGCTCAATTTTCTCGACGATAATCTGATAGTTTCCCCGCGGTCCGTAGGCGCTGATCTTGCCAAGACAAATAACCTTAAGGCCGTTCTCGACTTTGAATTTTAGCTCTTTATTGGCGCGGCTGAACATCGCGGCCGGCAGTACCGAGGTATCATCTTTTAAGGTAAAATAAAAATGCCCGGCGGCGGAAGGCTGAAAATTGGAGATCTCACCCTCGACCCAGATCTCAGGATAGGTGTTTTCTAATATTATCTTTATATCCTGGGCGATCTCGGAGACGGTGAAAATATGCTTTCCCTTGTCCGCCTTAAATGCCTCTTCAAAAAGATCCATTTCTTTTTCAGGCATAACTTTATTCTTTTTTGGTTACCACATTACCCTTGTTATTTTCAACCGGTTCGCCCCCGGCCGCAGCCACCGTAGGATCCTGCGAAACTTTCTTTAAAACGATAAACTGTATGGAGTAAGGGGTAAGGTTTACTGCCTCCTGGTATCCTTCGGCGATGGTGATGGTTTTTTTCTCCGCGGCAGGAAACCCATTACTAAAGTCCGCTGCGGCATCAATGGTAAAACGCTCGTACTGATAATCTCCCTGCAGATTTTTAATATTCAGCTTGATCGAGCGGCCGGAAGCGGTAAGCTTTTTCGCCTGGTCGTTTAACTCCACAGTCCTCTTAAGAAGACTTGAGAATTTATTGTTGAACCCCAACATCTGCACATCTAGCTCATGATTGAGTATTTTATCCATGCGGCGCGAGCGGATAAGATTAAGCAGCATCTTTCTGCTGGTACTGGATACCGTACAAATATTGCGGGAAAGGTAATTATTTGCGATATCCGGGTCGATATAATTATACAGGATAAGCGCCAGGCCATCCGCGGTCTTGGTGGCGATAACTCCGGCGAATTCATCATTGATTTTGAGCGGATAAAGCTTTGGGCCCAGAGAATTCAACATCTGGCAGGCGTAATAAGAAAGCTTCGGCTTTCCTTTGTAAGCAGCCGAGTCGGCGTCAAAAGAGAAAAGGCCGACATTGCGCACCACCCCTTCTTTGTTTCCGTCAAAATCTTCCAGGCAGTAATAAATCTGGTAGTTCAGCCCTGCCTCATACATATTCCTTATGCGGCTGGGGATGTAACTGGCGCTGACATAAGATTTTTCCTGACGCTCCGCTAAAACATTGCCATTACGGTCGAAATTCCATTCGTCAACAATAAGCGGGATGTCGGGATTAAGGTGAAAATATGAAAGCCAGGTGCGGATCAACTGTATAACGTTTTGGTTATATAAAGTAAGGGCCTTTTCCGGGGCCGGATCAGTGGAATAGCCGTGCCAGCTGACAAAATCCAGCGGTAGGCGCTGATAATAACAGTAGCGGATAAGTTCATATATCAGGGCGTTTTCCGGATACACTATGGTGTTTCCGTCGATACTCTGGAACCACCAGCTGATGCTTGGCCCGCCGATAGGAATATGGATTTTATATTCTGCTTCCAGCTCCCTGACGCATTCAGCGATAGTGCGGTAGAGGCGGAAATATTCCGGGCGTCTGCCCAGGAAGAAATCTTCCGAATCCGGAGAGGTCCAGACCTCATACCAGATATTCAGCCGCTTAATACAGCTTAAATCGCGGATAGTGTTCTTTATCAGGTTCTTGAACCCGCGGTAGTCATGCGGCGGGCTCTTAATATCCAGCACCTTTCCCAGGCCGGCGGGCATGCCAAAAAGATCCAGAATCACCGTACCGTCGGCATCGTTTATTTTTTTGATGATACTTTCGTAGTTAGCCTTTAGTTTTTCCTGGAGCGGTTTATTCTTATAAAGCTGGTTGATCTCCCAGAGGTTATATTGCATCCGAAAGAAGCCGGAAAAACCGACTTCCTTCTGCCAGAGATCGAGCACTTTTTTCTCGGCAACCCCCTGCGGCCAGGTTATTTCCCGGTTAAATCCGCGGCCGCTTAAATCAACGCTGGGCTTAAAAATTTTCGGCAGGTCTACGGTAGTGGCAGAAGCATCTAGGGTTAACTCTATTGCGCTGACATCCTGCGCACAGGCAAGCCCACAAAGTCCAAAATTCAAAGTAAAAAATCCAAAATAAATATAAAGTATATACTTTAAATTTTTAACTTTTAATTTGTTTTGAACTTTGAATTTTATCATTTGAATTTAACTTACAGCTTTTTCTGTATTCTTATTATAGATCTGGCTTTGCCTGTTTCTTCATCAATATCCACAACTGCTCCGGCAAGCTGCACGTTTTCCTGCGCCACTTCAAAACGCACCGGAATAGCAGTTAAGAACCTCTCCAGCACATCCTCAACGCGCCTGCCAATAACCGAATCATACGGCCCGGTCATCCCGACATCAGTCAGATACGCCAGGCCCTGCGGCAGAATACGCTCGTCAGCGGTCTGGATATGGGTATGCGTACCTAAAACAGCGGAGGCCTTGCCGTCAAGATACCAGCCCAGAGCAACTTTTTCCGAAGTCGCCTCGGCGTGTATGTCCACTATGATCACCTTAGTCTGTTCTGCCAGGGATTCGACTGCCTGCATACTTGTGCGAAATGGGCACTCCAGTGCTTCCATAAAAACCCGGCCGTTGACATTGACTACTCCGACTTTTTTGCCGGCCTTTGTCTTATAAACCGCCCATCCCCGGCCAGGAGCCCCGGCGGGAAAATTTGCCGGACGCAAAATGCGCTCATCAGAGTTGATTATTTCAAAGACGTCTTTTTTCTTCCAGATGTGGTCTCCGGAAGTAAGGACATCGACGCCGCAGCTAAATAATTCCTCTGCCACCCGCGGCGTGATCCCTGATCCGCCTGCGGCATTCTCGGCGTTGACGATGACAAAATCCAACCCAAATTCGTTCACTAATCCCGGAAGGAGCTTTACCACCGCTTCCCTGCCGGGACTGCCCACAACATCGCCGATGAATAGTATCTTCATTTTCGTTATTATCGTTTTGCTCGTTAATATCGTTAATATCGTTAATATCGTTTTAAAAGTTTTAAAACGATCCTAACGAAATTAACGAAAATAACGGACTAAACAATTACTTTGCATACTCTATCGCTCTTGTTTCTCGAATAACCGTGACCTTGATCTGCCCGGGATATTCCATACCCTCTTCGATCTTTTTACGGATTTCGCGCGCAAGATTCACCGCGTCAGGATCAGAAATCTTTTCCGGCTGCACAATAACGCGGATCTCGCGGCCGGCCTGAATGGCAAAGGATTTCTCTACGCCCTTAAAGAGATTGGCGATGGACTCGAGTTTCTCCAGGCGCTTGATATAGGTTTCCAGCGTCTCGCGGCGCGCCCCGGGACGGGCAGCGCTGATGGCATCTGCCGCCACTGCCAAGACCGCGTAAAGACTTTGCACCGGAGCCTCTTCATGATGCGCCTCGATTGCCGAGACGACTTCCGGGGACTCATTGTATTTCTTCGCTAACTCCGCGCCCAATTTGGCGTGCGTTCCTTCCACCTGATGGTCCACGGCTTTGCCGATATCATGCAAGAGGCCGATGCGCCGGGCAAGTTTAAAATCAAGCCCGAGCTCTGATGCCATTACCCCCAAAAGAAAAGAAACTTCCTTGGAATGCTGCAGGGCGTTCTGGCCGAAACTGGTGCGGTAGCGAAGGCGGCCCAGCAGCTTGATAATCTCCGGGTGCAGACCGTTTACCTGCGCCTCAAAAGCGGCGCGCTCACCTTCCTCGCGGATCTTTTCATCCATCTCTTTCTTAGTCTTCTCGACAATTTCCTCGATTCTTCCCGGATGGATCCTTCCGTCGTGAAGCAGTTTCTCAAGGCTAAGGCGCGCGATCTCGCGGCGCACCGTATCAAAAGCCGAAAGCGTAACTGCCTCCGGGGTGTCGTCAATGATGACATCTACTCCCGTGGCCATTTCTAAGGCGCGGATATTACGGCCTTCCCTTCCGATGACCCTTCCCTTCATCTCATCATTAGGCAAGGTCACGACACTTACCGTTGATTCAACTGTATGTTCGGCGGCGCAGCGCTGAATGGCGAGGCTGACAACTTCCTGTGCCTTCTTATCAACCACACTCTTTAGTTCCTCTTCCTGCCGTTTAATCAATACCGCCTTCTCATTATTCAGTTCCTCATTCAGGCGGCTGAGCAATATCTGTTTTGCCTCTTCCGCAGAAAGTGAAGAAATTTTCTGCAGGCGCTCTTTCTCTTCGGCGACAAGCGCTACAAGCTGGCCTTCTTTTGCCTTAAGCGCCTCTTCCTGCTTCCTGACATTATCCTGACGCGTCTCGATTTCCTTTTCTTTCTTCTCCAGGAGATCAAGGCGGCGATCAATATTTTCCTCTTTCTGTGAAAGACGCTTCTCAAGAACCGTGATTTCCTGGCGCCTATCTTTGGTCTCGCGTTCAAAATCCTGACGCATCCGGTAAAGCAGGTCCTTTGCTTCAAGCTCTACCTCGCGGCGCCTGTCCTGGGCTTCTTTCTTAGCCTGTTCCAGGATATGCTGCGCCTGAGTTTCCGCGGCTTTGATCTTTTTCTCGGCGATGTGCTTTCGCATAAAGTAGCCTGCGAAGGCAGCGATTACGCCGATGACAATAAAAATAATGATGTTTAGCATGGTTTATCCGACCTCCTTCAAATGAGAATACGGCATGCCTGTCTTTTAAAACAGATGCCTTAAACTCTTCTTTTTCTTTTTACCTTGTGGCTGCTGTATGGCTAGGCAAACAGGGCTTTGGTGACGCTTATATCGTGGGAGGCGGTGGGAACGCGCGGTAAGATTTGGAAGTCAAATGCCAGCCCAAGACAAGGCGTGTCTTTGGGCAGCGTGCTTAAAAAACGGTCATAGTAACCTTTGCCGCGTCCGAGGCGGTTTCCTTTTTTGTCAAAGGCAAGTCCCGGCACGATCACAAGATCCAGATCCTCAATGCCTATCGGCCGCTCCACCGCTGGTTCGCGGACACCGTAAGGGCCGATTTTCAGGCCTCCATGACCATCTAAAATACATGGCTTCATCAATAGGCTGCCCTTCCTGCAAACAGGGACAGCCACTATCTTACCTAATTGTTTTGCCGCGTTTATCATTTCTTTTGTATTTACCTCGCCGCTTAGCGCGATATAAAACATCACTGTTTTTGCCTGCTTGAAAATCTTAGTCCGTAAAAGCTTCTCCTTTATTGATGCACTTTTTCGGTTTCGATCTTCCTCCTTCTGTCTTGTTAACCTTATAAGGATTTTACTACGTATTTGCTTTTTTGTCAATCCAACTAGTCTAGTGTTCATTATGTCCGTGTTTATGCTCTTTGATCACAAAGGGCACAGGTAATCCCTGTTTCTGGTAATAATCCTTCAGTGCCGAACGCAGCGCTTCTTCCGCAAGCACGGAGCAGTGCATCTTCACCGCAGGAAGGCCTCCCAGGGCCTCGGCAACCGCAGAATTGGAGATCTGCAGGGCCTCATCAATAGTCTTACCCTTGACCATCTCGGTGACCATGGAGCTGGTTGCGATCGCCGCACCGCAGCCGAAGGTCTTAAACTTAACGTCAACGATAATGTTGTTTTCGATCTTTAAAAACATCTTCATCACGTCCCCGCAGATAGGATTTCCGACGGTGCCTATCCCGCTGGCATCAGCGATCTCGCCGACATTGCGGGGATTGGTGAAGTGATCCATTACTTTTTCTGAGTATGGTAAATTGGCCATGTAAATTTAAAATTCAAAGTCTAAAATCCAAAATTCAAAACAAATCAAAAGCTAAAAGGTCAAAACAAACATTTAAATCTTGAGCTTTGAACTTGTTTTAAATTTTTTACTTTGAATTTTGGACTTTATCGCTCGGCATTATCAGCCTATGCGGTTTGGTCGCTTTCTTAAAATCGCGCGGGCCCCGTATGGCTTTGAAATCTTTGGACTTACCCTGCTTTTCCAGCTCCTTATAAATAAGCACCCAGGCGCAGTCTTTGTCTTTATCGACCTCACACTTGCCTTTATCCGCGCCGCCGCAGGGACCGTTCAAAAGCCCTTTGGCGCACAGGGTCACCGGACAGATCCCCCCGGTCTCATCCAGAACGCAATCCCCGCAAAGGGAACATTTCTCATAAAAATTACCTGCGGAATCCATGACCGCGCCAAAAATGGTATTCAGGGCCGGCAACACCGCATGACTTAATCTGTCATTGTCTTTGACCGACTGCACCCCCAAACCGCAGGCCAAGACCAGGATGGCCTGCGCATCACGCAAGACCGGCATATTCTTAGCCAACTCTGTCTTAACTTTGGCTGCCACGCAGGGAGCGGAAGGAATACATGTACCGACAATAACCTTACCCTTAGCCTCTAATTCCTGCTTGATCTGGGCCAATTCCGGCTCCCCTCCGGTCTTACAGGTAGTGGCGCACTCCCCGCAGCCGACCAGGAATATTTTGGTAAAGCCTTTGAGGCTATCTATAATCTCTTCAATGGTTTTTCGCTCTGATATAATCACGGATTACCCCTTAAGATAGTAAATTTTAACACGATTTAGCGCGGCGGGCAAGGATAAAATGGGGATTATTACTGTTCCTTGGCTTCTCTTGCCTTCTTTTCTTCCACGATCTTCTGGGCGATTTCGGTGGGGACCTGCAGGTACTTGGAGAATTCCATAGTGGCATTGGCGCGCCCGCTGGAGAGCGAGCGGAATGCCGTGGCATAGCCGAACATCTCAGCTAACGGCGCTTCTGACTCGATGATCTTTTGTTTTCCCTTTGAATCCATATTAAGGATCTTGCCCCGGCGGGAACAGATATATCCTACGCAGGCGTTCACATATTCTTCCGGAGTAGTCACTACTAATGACATGTATGGTTCAAGCAGGACCGGTTTTGCCCGCATAAAGATTTCCTTGAAGCCCATTATCGCCGCCATGCGAAAGGCTATTTCCGAAGAGTCGACTTCGTGGTAAGAACCGTCATTAAGATCCACCTTGATATCCACTATCGGGTAGCCCGCAAATACCCCCTTCTGCATCGCCTCCACAACCCCCTTCTCCACCGCCGGAATATAGGATTGCGGGATCGCTCCTCCTTTGATGCTGTTGATAAAATCCAAACCCTGCCCCTGCGCATTAGGCGAAAGCTCCATCACCACATGGCCGTACTGGCCGCGGCCTCCGGACTGCTTGATGTATTTACCTTCCCCCTCCGCCGTCTCCTGAATGGTCTCTCGGTAAGCCACTTTTGGCTGGCCCACAATCGCCTCAACCCCAAACTCTTCCTTGAGCCTATCCACAATAATTTCAAGGTGCAGCTCGCCCATACCGGTAAGAATTGTCTCCTTGGTTTCTTCGTCTGTCTGCACCATAAAAGTCGGGTCTTCATCCATCAGTTTTGCCAGGCCCTTGCCTAATTTATCGCTGTCCCCGCGCGACTTAGGCGCAATACTCAAAGAAACCACCGGCACCGGGAACTGTATCGCCTCAAGCAAAACCGGTTTTTCCGGATCGCAAAGCGTATCTCCGGTGATGGTGTTGGCTAAACCCGGGATCGCCACGATATCTCCGGCAAAAGCGAAGTCGATATTTTCGCGCTGATTGGCATGCATCTGCACGATCCTGCCGATACGCTCTTTTTTGTTCTTGGTGCTGTTTAAAATATATGTGCCTGTGCCTAAAAATCCGGAGTAGACGCGGACATAGACAAGCTTTCCCATGTGCGGGTCTGCCTGGACCTTAAAAGCGAGCGCGGTCGGCGGCTCATTGACATCAGGATGAAACTCTATTTCCTTCTCCGGATCATCCGGATCGTGCCCTTTTACCGCGGGCATGTCCAGCGGCGACGGCAAATAGAGGACTACCGCGTCCAGAAGTTTCTGCACCCCTTTGTTTTTGAATGAGGCGCCGCAAAGCACCGGCACAGCCTTGTTGGCCACTGTACCTTTGCGGATGGCCTGAATGAGCTCTTCCTGGGTGATGGAATTGGCATCCTCCAGATATTTTTTCATCAGGACATCGTCAAAGGCGACTGCCCGCTCAACGAGCGTACGGCGGAATTCCGCTGCCTTCTCTTTTAGGTCCTCGGGGATTTCATCGACGGTATACTCCTTGCCCAATGTTTCATCCTGGTAGAAGTAGGCTTTCATTTCGATCAAATCCACCACCCCGCGGAAATTCTCCTCGGCTCCGATAGGAATTTCCAAAGGCAGGCCGTTACCTTCCAGTATCTGGTCGATCCCATTGACCACTGCGTAAAAATCCGCTCCGGTGCGATCCATCTTATTGATGAAGGCGATCTTGGGAACGCTGTATTTGTTGGATTGATGCCAGACAGTCTCTGACTGCGGCTCCACTCCGCCGACCGCGCAGAAAACCGCGACTGCGCCGTCTAAAACACGAAGCGACCGCTCGACTTCGGCGGTAAAATCCACGTGGCCGGGAGTATCGATGATATTGATGCGGTAATCCTTCCAGAAACAGGTGGTGGCCGCGGCGGTAATAGTGATGCCGCGCTCGCGCTCCTGCTTCATCCAGTCCATCTGAGTCGCCCCATCATGGACTTCGCCGATTTTATGGGATTTGCCGGTATAAAAAAGGATCCTCTCGGTAGTGGTGGTTTTTCCGGCGTCGATATGCGCCATGATCCCGATATTGCGCACCAGGCGTAAATCGATTTTGGGAGTCGGCCGCGCCTGCGGTTGACGCTTTAATTCTTTTTCTTCTTCCACCTGCGCAGCTTCTTCTGTAGGCGCCTGGACCTCTTCCTGCGGAGGTGTTTCCTGCTTTGCGTATTCTTCAACAACCGGTTCTGCTACGGGGACTTCCTGTGGCAATATTTCTTGCGGTATTTCTTGGGGAGCCTCTACTTGCGCAGTTTCTACCTTCGGCGGCGTAAGAATATCTTCTTGGACATTCGCCGTTTCAGGCGCAGCGCCAGCCTGATGCTGGAGCCGGCTATTAAGATGCGTGATTTCTTCGGTAAGCAACCTGATGCGTTCTTCTTTTTCCTCGAATTCTTTTTCTAAAACGCTGAACTCTTCATTTAGTTTATTGAATTCTATCTTTGGCACCCACTCGCTTTCCTTTTCTTTTTTCCTGTATTCCGTAATGGTGGCTAAATGGGCCTTGATGTCATTGGCCAAGCGCTCGATCTGATGCTTTTGCGCTTCTATCTGGTCAGACTTATCTTTGATTTCTTTATCCAGCCCCTGGATTTTATCGCTTAGCTCGCGGGCTTCCTTAGACAATCCTACACTTTTAGAAAATTCCCTTTCCAGCTCCTGCTCTTTAGCGCTGAACTTTCCCCGCAAGTCCAGGTTTTCCGCCTTTACTTTATCCAGCATTTCTTCGGAGGTAGCCACCCAGTCTTTGCGCCGGTCTAATTCTATTTGCAGCTGGGCAGCTTGCGCCTTTGCCGGTTCTAGCTCATTCTGCATCTGGACAAAACCGGCTTTAGTTACTTCCAATTCATGCTGGAGCGTAACCACCTGAGCCTGCAGCCGCTGTATCCTTTGCTCCTGATAATAAGAATCCGAGCCCGGCTCTTTGGGAAGGGCTTGCCGACGGACGCGACCGGATTTTTCTTCGCTGCTGGCGAAGAAAAGATAAAGGGAGTATATGATAAGTATAACTCCGCAGACTAAAATAATCGGCACAAGAATATTATTCATATGGTTTACGGTAATGCGGGCACGTTAAAAAGGCATGAAGTCCAGCGGCCGGGTGGAATTCCTACTCTGCATAGCCTCGGCCATTTTAGCCTGTAGACGCTTGATCACATGGATCACTATATCTTTATTCGTATCCACAAACTCAACACCCACGGTATAAAATGTCGAACGCTGCGATTGCGGGACATTGACATATTTGATCCTTCCTGTCCCTTGCAGCGGCCGTTCCAGAATAGGCGCCGTCAACTCAAATTCAACGATTGTCTCCGGCTCGATTTTTTCCGCGGCAAACATGCCAAAACCCACAAAGCTGATATTATCCAGAAACGCTTTGAAGGCAACCGGAGAGCCGTTCTGGCTGATAATGCGGATATCTCCGTCGACCTTCAACCGGTCATAGCCTCTTCTTTCCTGCACGGATAATCTCCTTCTATAGCCCCTGCATCGCGTTAATAACTTTTTGTGACACTCCCTGCTCTTTAAGGTAATCAAGGTCTGCCTGCGTCAGGGTGAACTTGGAATTGCTCAGGCGGATCTTATCGACAATGACGTCTTCATGAACTCCCTGCTTAGCAAGATCTACGATCTGCTGCATGGACATCTGGCTTGGGTTAACCCCGCCCTGCGTTCCCTGTCCTGCATTTTTGTTCTTATTCATTTGTCCGCCAATAAGCCCACCGGCAAGAGCGCCGGTAACCGCCCCAATAGCAGCGCCTTCGGCGCCATGATGCCCGGTTGCGGTACCGATACCATATCCGGCTCCTGCGCCCAATACGCCGCCGATTATAGCTCCCTCTGTCGCGCGTGTCTGCGTGTTCTGGCAGCCAACTGTCAATAAGCCGATTGCCGCGATAATAATTATGACTAATAATTTCTTCATCTGCTGTCTCCTTTCAGCTTCTCCATCCGCTGTTTGATTTTAGACTCATGGCCGATATCTGTCGGCTCATAATAACGGACTTTCTTTCGCGTATATTTTTGATCCACGTAATGGCCTTCAAAATCATGGGCATACTTATAACCTTTGCCGTGGCCCAGGCCGTCTCCATCAGCAGTTTTGTCTTTTAAATGATCCGGCACTTCCTGTACCCTCTTATTTTCGATATCCGAGAGGGCTTTGTCAATAGCTAAATAGCTGGCATTGGATTTGGGCGCGCAGGAGACATAAATACATGCCTGGGCCAGAGGAATACGCGCCTCGGGCATTCCTACGAATTCCGAAATCTGCAATGCCGCGTTTGCCAGGACTAGCGCTAAAGGATCGGCATTACCGACATCCTCCGCTGCAAGGATACAGATGCGCCGGGCGATAAAACGCGGGTCCTCACCGGCATAAAGCATTTTTGCCATCCAGTATATCGCCGCATCGGGATCTGACCCGCGCATGGACTTGATGAACGCCGAGGCAGTGTCGTAATGCGCGTCTTCATCGTGATCATAGACCACCGCTTTTTTCTGAATGGACTCTTCTGCTACCGCGAGAGTAAAATCAATAAATCCTTCTTTTGTCTTTGGCGTAGTAAGCGATCCGACCTCAAGTGCGTTTAGAGCCCGGCGCGCATCGCCTTCGCAAGTTTTTGCCAAAAACATCAGCGCCTTTTTATCGATCTTTATCTTAAGCTCTCCTAGCCCGCGCGTTTTTTCCTTTAACGCGGCGCCCAGGATCTCGGCGATTTCGCTATCTTTAAGCGCTTTTAATTCGCAGACTACTGAGCGCGAAACAAGCGGGGCAGCAATGGAAAAATATGGGTTATGGACTGTGGCGCCGATTAAAATAGGATTGCCTTCTTCGATGTCCGGCAAAAGCACATCCTGCTGGGCTTTATTAAAACGGTGGATCTCGTCGATAAAAAGGATGGTTTTTGTGCCGGCATTGGCCTTGCGCTGCTTGGCTCCGGAAATCGCGCGGCGCAATTCTTCTACATTGGAAGTGGTGGCGTTTATAGAAACATAGTAGGCTTTGGTGACATGGGCGATGCACCAGGCAAGGGAGGTCTTGCCGCATCCTGGAGGGCCGTAAAGAATAAGAGAGCTTAAGCGATCCGCCTCAATAGCCCGGCGCAAGAGTTTACCCTGGCCTAAAATATGCTCCTGGCCGATAAACTCATCAAGCGCCGCCGGCCGCATGCGCACGGCCAAAGGCAGATTTTTCAAGTCTTTTGGCTTTTCTGTTTCGAATAAATCCACTGAGGAAAGCGCTTTCATTTTACCTTAAAAATTTAGCCCCTCGGCTGAAGGGCTTTTACCCCTCGCCTAAGCGCCTCAAAAATCTCTTCGATATTTTTGAGGCAGGCTTCGGGGTATTTTACATACTCTGGCTACTGCGGGTAAAATAAAAATCCCCGCATTGTGCCGTTGGATAGACAGTCTGAACCGATTTGGTTTCAGGTGGGTGCCGCTCTTGAATGCCTAAGCGCTCAAGAAGTTGAGGCCCCCAGATAGTTAGTGTTGGTTCAACAATTATCAAATTTCCAACGCGCACCGCAGGGATTTTTAAAAGAGCTTTGTCTTGCGAAAGAAGTATACCATATATATAAAAGGAAATCAACCCGCTTATTTTTCAAGCACTTAGCGCATTTTCGCGCCAAAGCGCTCAGCCAAGAGCTGACAAAGCTTTGCGTGCAAGGGGGATACTTCCGCTTCAGTCAGCGTGCGCTCATCCGAACGGTATACACAGCTTATGGTCAGGCCACGGAAGCCAACGGGGATCTGCTTACCTTTATAATAGTCCGCGATTTTGACCTGCCGCAACAATGATCCTGCCTCCTGACGCATGTCCTTCAGGATCTCCTGTGCCGAAATCTCCTCTTTTAAGATAAAGCTGATATCCCGGGTTATCTCCGGATACTTGGGAGGGGCGCTAAACTTACGGTTAAGGCGGACATGGTTAAATAAAAGATCCAAAGAAACTTCGGCAACAAAAACTTCTCTGTTTTTAATGTCGCTTCCGGCCAGGGCCTCTTTGCCCAGGCGTGTAAGCGATCCGACCCTGATGTTGTTGGCCGATATCTCGACGGAAAAAGCATCTAAAGCAATAAAATCGTATGCGGCGATCCCCAGGCGGTCAAAAAGAACAGCCAGTATCCCTTTGGCCTGCAGGAAGCCCGCCTCCTCCCTGGTCAGGCCCTGTTCTGACAGGAATGATCTTGTTCCGCTTAATGCCAGGCCAAGGGTAAGCTCTTCTTTTGGCGGATTAGCCACCGGGACAAAACGCGCAGCTATCTCAAAGATGTTTACATACTCCTGCTTCTGATTGAAATTATAGGAAATGCAACGGGCAAGGCTCGGGGCAAGGCTAAAACGCAACACTTCCTGCTCTTTACTTAAAGGGTTGAGGATCTCTACGGCCCGGATATTGTGCTCAACAGGAAAACCTTGCCACGAATTAATATCTACCAGGCTGTAGGT
>CAYGZJ010000001.1:38590-40533 GCA_964354335.1 uncultured Planctomycetales bacterium
TAGGTAATGACTTCATTAAGGCCCAAGCCAACCAGGATATTTTTTGTCAGAGCGACCAAATCCCTTGTCGCGCAAGCACTTAGCTGAGGCTTTACCGCAGAAAGCGTATTAGGGATTTTCTCAAAGCCATGAATCCGGGCAACCTCTTCTATAAGGTCTTCGGGAAGGCTGGCATCCTGACGAAAAAGCGGAACAGTAACATTTAATTTATTTTTTCCCTGCGTAGTTACGGCGAACCCGAGATGGGTAAGAATAGCCTTGATCTTTGCTGGTGGCACACTTATGCCCAGGATTTTCTCCACCTGGCTAAGTTCTAAAGCGATTTTTTTCTTCTTAGGAACAGCGGTCCCGGCGCTTTTTTCCAGAACGCATTTTCCCCCGCAAAGCTCCTGGATCAGTTTAAGCGCCTGCCGGGAAGCGCCAAGGCAGGTTTCGAAATCAATCCCTCGCTCAAAACGATAGGAAGAATCGGTTTGTAAACCCAGCTTTTGTCTTGCCCGGCGCACCACTACCGGATTAAAAACCGCGGCTTCCAAAAGAATATTTTTTGTGCTTTCGGTTACTTCAGAATCTTTTCCTCCCATCACCCCGGCTATCGCTATCGGAATCGATAGTTCTTGAGTTCGTAAGTTCTTAGGTTCTTGAGCTCCCGCAGCGATGATTAAAACATTGTTATCTAAAATTCGCTTTGTCCCGTCAATAGTAACAATTTCCTCTTTTTCTTTTGCCCTTCTGACAATTATCTCCGGACTTAGAACTTTAGAACTATCGGACTTTAGAACTAATTTGTCTAAATCAAATGCGTGAAGCGGCTCTCCATAAGTGAACAAAATGTAGTTGGTGATATCCACAACATTGTTGATGCTGCGGCAGCCGATAAGCTCCAGCCGTTTTTTAAGCCATTCAGGTGATGGGCCGACCTTGACGCCGCTGATGATCTTGGCGGTGTAGAGTGGACAGTCTAATTTATTTTCAATCTTAATAGTTATGGGTCGATAGTCCATGGCCGATGGTCTATGGACTATAGGCGATCGACTATTGACGCGATTGGGTTTTTTGAGCTTAGCGCCGGTAATCGCCGCGGCCTCGCGGGCTATGCCAATAACACTGAGCCAGTCAGGCCGGTTTGAGGTGATCTCCACGCCAAAGACGGTATCCCCGTCGTGGACCTGGATATCCTCAACCTCAAGGCCAGCCATGGTCAGTTTATCGGCAAGCACCTGCGGCGCGATTTTAATATCAACGAAATCTTTAAGCCAATTGTAGGTAAACTTCATACTTTTAAATACTTTCTAAAGGAAAAATTCAAAGTCTAAAGCTCAAAATTCAAAATAAATCAAAAGTCTAAAATTTAAATTTTAAAATTTGACCTTTGGCCTTGTTTTTCCCGCTACCCATTTGGTTCTAGGCGGGATCCCGCCTTAACTTTATATTGCTTAACGGGAGAATTTTATACTTTGATCTTTAAACTTGTCCTCTTAAAATTGCTTCAGGAACCTAAGGTCGTTCTCGAAAAATAACCTGATATCGTTAATCCCGTATTTGAGCATGGCGATGCGCTCAATGCCCATGCCAAAGGCAAAGCCGGTATATTTTTTAGAGTCGATTCCGACGTGCTTAAAAACATTGGGGTGGATCATACCTGAACCTAAAACCTCAAGCCAGCCCTTTCTGCCGCAGACAGAACATCCCCTGCCCTTACAGATGATGCAGGATATATCCACTTCTGCCGAAGGCTCAGTAAAGGGGAAAAAGTGCGGCCGGAAACGCATCAAGATATCCTCGCCAAAGACCGCTTTAGCAAAAGTCTCAAGCGTCCCCTTTAAATCCGAAAATTTAACATTAGTATCAACCAGAAATCCTTCGATCTGATGGAACATAAATGAATGCGACGCGTCCACCGCATCCGGTCGGTACACCCTTCCGGGGACTATAACCGCAAA
>CAYGZJ010000001.1:40633-62399 GCA_964354335.1 uncultured Planctomycetales bacterium
GCGACGCGTCCACCGCATCCGGTCGGTACACCCTTCCGGGGACTATAACCGCAAATGGCGGCTTGCGCGACTTCATAGCACGTATTTGGACAGGAGAGGTGTGACTACGCAGTAAGAATTTTTCTGGTGACGTGGTGACTTGGTGACTTGGTGACCCCGCATTATCTTTTAAGTAGAAAGTGTCAAAGGCATCGCGGGAAGGATGCTCCAGGGGGATGTTTAGGCCCGTAAAATTATTGAACTCGCTCTCTATCTCCGGGCCCTCGACGATACAAAAGCCCATTTTAGTAAAGATCCCGCAGATCTCATCAATGACTTGAGTAAGAGGATGCAGCTGGCCCAGCTCCTGCGCAATCCCGGGCATGCCTATGTCAACGCTGCCTGCGCATGCCTGAACCGGCATAGCTCCTAAAGACCGCTGCCTCTCTTCGATCAATGAAACAACCCTGTTCTTTAGGGCATTGACTTCCTGTCCGAAACAACCGCGCTCCTCCTTTGGCAGCGTCGGAATAGTTCCGGTCAACTCCGCAACAATCCCTTTCCTGCCTAAGTATTTTAAGCGGAATTCTTCCAGCGCCTGAATAGAGCTGACCTGTTGAATATCCGAATCTACCTGAGCTTTGATCGCGTTAATATCCATAATATTCCCAGCCCCGCCAATAAAATGATGGCGATATTCGTTCTTTTTGTGGATAATTTTTCAGGCGTTACTTTCCCAAGCTTAAGAATGCGCATAGCCTGCGCGTGGATGTCCAGATCGCCGCCATGTTCCGGGCAGGCGCGGTGGAATATCCCGACCACCTCTACCGTATCACCTACTGTTTTATAACTGCCAGTATAGATAATGTCTTTAGCTAATGCGTACGGTATCCAGACGCCGATGGCATCGGATCCATCGTTGAGATTGGCCCAGGCGAAATCACCCCGCTTCATTATATCACCGATTGCCTCACCTGCAAAAACAACCTTAGCCCCATCGTAGGCCTTATCATGAACGATCAGATCATTGCTAGTCGCTGCCTGCGCCGCGGCATCGCACATACCGCCTGAGATAGCAATGAATACCACCATGGCCACCAAAAACCTTCTCATTATCGCTTCCCCCTTACTGCCGCAACAAGAAACCCGACCAGCGTAAAGACCGCCATAAATTCTAATCTCCCTGCCCACATCTGAAATATATAGGTAGCTTTAAGCAGCGCCGGCATCTCAGGAGTCGTCACGCCGCAAGATAGGCCAACGTTAGCAGCCGCGGATGTGGACTCAAACAACGACTCAAGGAACGGGTATCCGTAAAACATCCCCACCATAGCGCCCAAGCCATAAAGCACCAAGTAACACAAGGTGATCATCAGTGCGCTACGCGCCTGCTTATCCTCCAAGAACACCTCTTTGATATGGTGGAACTTCTGCACGATGATTGCCCGCTCAGGCAGAATGATCCTCTTCAAGTCCTCTTTCAGCGCCTTATAGATAACGCCGACACGCAGCATTTTGATGGCGCCGGTGGTGGAACAGACCGCGCCTCCCAAGGCCATGGCTATAATGACACCGACCACCGCAAGATGGTTCCAGTCATCACTGAACTGTTCAACGTAAAGCGTCTGAAAACCTGTGCCGCTATGAGCGGAAATAAGCTGGTAGAATCCCTTACGGAAGAATGCTACCGCATTCGGGTAGATCCCCAGCTGCCCCAGTCCGACCGCGACAATCGCAAAGGTAATCATAATCGTTATAAAAAGAGTGACCGTTTCAATGTTCTTTACTATTTCTTTGCGATTGCCGGTCCAAACATGATAGTGCAGTTTAAAGTTAATCGCGCCCAGGATCATAATAACAATGGTGACAGTCTCATATAGAAAGCTATGGTAGTAAAGAATGCTCTGGGATTGCGGGGTAAAGCCTCCGGTATCATACGCCGCCATAAAAACACAGGCGCCGTGGAAAAAGGCGTTTACCGGCTTCATTCCGTCCCAGATACCCACTGCTGCCAGCGCCAGCGTCCCTAACACCAGATACGTGATGCTGACTATCCAGATAAAACGGCTGGTGCTGATAACGTTGGGCATGATCCGCTCATCCCGCGCCTCACCCACATACATCTTAAATGCTCCGGAGAGCCCCTTGACAAAGAAAGATAGCGCGACAATCACAATGCCCTGGCCGCCGATGAACATGATCAGGTGGCGCCAGATATTATGGGAGTAGGAAAGATGGTCGACATCCTGACACAGCCACAGCCCAGTGGTGGCAAACCCCGACATACTATCAAAACAGGCATCCAGAAACGATTTGAAATGACCGCTTAAATACAACGGAATCGCCGCCAGAAACATCGCTACCAGCCAGGAAAGACTGACTACGATCATACCGTGCATCCAGCGTAAGTCCTTATCCGTACGGCAGGAATACATGAGCAGGATTGCGGCAAACAGAGAGATGGCTATCCCGATGACAAAATCTATAGTAGGATTGACTTCATTGAATCGCAGGCCGATGATGATCGGCACAACCATGGTCAAGGAGAGGCCGAGGATAATCTTACCTAAATAATAGCCGATTATTTTGAGATCTTCCAGGCGGGGCCGTAAAATCATATGGTACCTGTCAGCGCAAAGCAAAGCAAAAATGCTGCAAGCATTATGGCAACAGTGTAAAGGATCTCCGTGGTAATACCTAAGGGAATGTTTAAGGGAAGCTTGATCTTCATTGCAGTTTACCTGCTAAGAGATGCAAAAGCTGCGGTTCGTTTCCGATCAAAGTTATGGCAATAACATCGTCCCCTGGCTTTAGCACAGTGTCTCCTTTGGGGACGATTACCTCCTCCCCCCTTAAAACGGAGACGAACACCGAATCAGCAGGAAGGCGTATATCTTTAATTTCTTTATTTATTACCGGGGAATCAGACGGCAGATCCAGACGAACAATCGCCAGTTTACCGCGCTTAAAACTCATCAGGTTTACGAAATCCGAGAAAGAAACTTCTTCTTCGATGACCTTAGCGATGATCTTAGTGGAATCAACCGGAACGTCAATACCAAGCTGGGCAAAGGTGTGTTCGTTCTGCGGGTTATTTACCCGCCCAACCGTGCGCTGAAGGTTAAAGCGCTCTTTGGCAAGCTGGCAGATGATCAAATTATCTTCGTCATCTCCGGTGACCGCGGCTAAGACATCTGCCTGGACGATCCCCGCCTCTTCCAGGATCATCGGCTCACATCCGTCTCCGTGAATCACCAGCGCATCTAATTCCTTTGCCAGATCTTCACATAGCGCTTTGTCTTTTTCAATAATACTGACTGTGTGCTTTGCTTCGCAGAGACGCTTGGCTAAGAAATAACCTATTTTTCCTGCACCGACTACTATAATATACATATTAAAACCCTCTGGTAAATTCAAAGTCTAAAAACTCAAAATTCAAAACAAATTAAAAGTTTTAAAATTTAAATTTTAGCCTTTAGGCTTGTTTTATATTTTGAATTTTAAACTTTAAGCTTAACTTCTACGCTCTCGCAATTAACTCTTTACGTTAGTTGGAACTTGAGCCTTATCTTCTCAAGGCTCTCGACTTTTACCACCGCCATAAGCGTGTCTTTTGCTTTGATAAGAGTTTTTGCTTCGGGAATGATAACTCCGTCGAGCCGTTTGATCGCAACAATCATAAATTCATTGGGGACATTGAATTCGCGGATAGCCATGCCAATCATTTGTTCGGTAGCGTCGATTTCGATGACCCCGAGTTCTTTGGATTCGATGAGGTAACTGGAGAATCGGCTTTCGATGATCTTATCGCGCAACATCGAGGCAAAAAGCGTGGTTCCGCTGATGATATCGAGTCCGAGCGCTGTGTATATGTGGGCGCGCTGGGGGTCGTAGACGCGGGCAAAGACTTTAGGCACATTGAATATTTTTTTTGCTACCTGGGCGCTGATAAGGTTAGAGTTATCACCATTAGTGACAGCGCAGAAAGCATCTGCTTTTTCGATTCCCACCTGTTTCAACAGCGCCACGTCAAAACCATTGCCGACCACGGTAAGGCCGTTAAAAGTGCCGCCTAAACGGTCAAAGGAAGACTGGTTTCTATCGATAACCACGATATTATGGCCCTCGTGGGATAAAAGTTTCGCTAATTCCGCGCCCACTCTGCCGCAGCCGACGATTAGTATATACATGTCAACTCTCTGGTAAATCCAAAGTCTAAAGCTCAAAGTTCAAAACAAATTAAAAGTCTAAAATTTAAATTTTGAAATTTTAACTTTGGCCTTGCTTTGAATTTTGAATTTTAAACTTTGAATTTATCTTTGTATTATCCTTTTGCTATTTCTACCAGCTTCTTAAAGGCCGCGTTGTCTTTTACTGCCAGATCCGCCAGGATCTTACGGTCCAGGTCGATCTTGGCTTTTTTCAGGCCGCTTATAAACCTGCTGTAGGTGATATCTGCAGCACGACAAGCCGCGTTGATACGGGCGATCCATAGCCTGCGAAACTCGCGCTTTTTTGCGCGCCTATCGCGATAGGAATATACCATGGCATGCAGCAGCGCCCGGCGGGCCTGACGATACTGCTTGCTGCGGTCACCCCAGAAACCCTTTGCCTTCTTTAAAGTTCTCTTCTTTCTTCTGCGTGTTGCGACACTGTGTTTGATTTTTGCCATATGTTACTCCTTTTAACCGTACGGCAGCATCCGTTTTATAAACGCAATCTCTTTCTTGCCCTCAAGGACATTGCGTTTCCTCAGCTTGCGGATGCGCTTGGTTTTTTTGCTCGAAGCCAAGTGGCCCTTGCCACCTGATGAATACTTGATTTTTCCCCTCTTGGTCAGCTTGAAGCGTTTGGCCACGCCTCTTTTTGTCTTTAATCCTTTTCCCATGATACCCTCTCTTTTAACAGTGATTTTAACTATAATTGCGTTGCTATTTCACTGGTTTTTCCCGACTCATATGCTGTATAAAAATTTCCAAAATGGAATTTTTATACATTCCTCGGGATAAGTTTAGACCTCATTTAGGCGCGATCATAAACGACATGATTCTTCCCTCAAGGAACGGGGCTCTTTCAACCTGACCGTCGACTTGTGTATCGCTGATAAATTTATCTAAAACCTTTCTTCCTAAATCCAGATGCTCCATCTGCCTGCCACGGAAGAAAAGGTTGACTTTGACTTTATCTTTCTTCTTCAAGAAGCTGATCGCCTGTTTTACTTTTGTTTCATAATCATGGTCGTCGATATTGGGCTTGAGCCGGATCTCCTTAAGGCGCCCCTGCTTCTGATGCTTCTTGGCTTCGCGCTCTTTTTTCTCCTGGTCGTATCTGAACTTGCTAAAATCAATGATCCTGCATACCGGCGGAGTGGCAGTGGGCGCTACCTCAACTAGATCTAGCTCATATTGATTGGCCAGATCCATTGCCCGCTGAATAGATACCACGCCTAACTGGCCGCCATCCGGACCAATGAGCCGCACTTGCGGCACGCGAATTTTATCGTTAATGCGGATAAACGTTTTTATAGTGCACCTCCTTATTCTTGGTTAAGCACCCTTATTTTCAATCTCCCCTTTTATTTCCTTTATAAAGTCCTCCAAAGGCTTAGCGCCCTTATCGCCCTGGCCTTTTTTGCGCACCGCGACTTTTCCCTCTTTAGCCTCCCTCTCCCCGACCACCAGGCTATAGGGAATCTTGCTTATTTCGGAATTGCGGATACGCTTGTTCAATGTTTCGTTTTCATTATCTATTGTTGCGCGAATTCCGTTTGATTCCAGCTTTTTTTTGACGCTAAGGGCGAACTCATTTACGGTATCCTTGATCGGGATCACCACCACCTGCGTTGGAGCCAACCACAACGGCAGCTCCCCGTTATAATGCTCAAGGAGCGCTCCGATAAAACGCTCAAGGCTGCCCAGCAACACCCGGTGCAGCATGATCGGCTGGCGTTCTTTGCCATCGGAATCAATGTAGCTTAAATTAAAACGCTTAGGCAGCGCAAAGTCGCACTGAATGGTCGCGCACTGCCAAGAACGTTTCAGGGCATCCTTTAACTTAATGTCGATCTTGGGGCCGTAAAAGGCGCCATCACCCTGGTTTATTGTATAGGATAATCCCTTGGTTTTCAATGCCCCCTCAAGGGCCTCGGTTGCCGCGCACCAATCCTCTTCTGAGCCGATATATTTCTCCGGCCGGGTGCTTAATTCAATGCCCACGTCGGTAAAACCAAAGACCTTCATCGTCTCAAAAACAAAATCAATAATATCCTTTATCTCATCCTGCAGTTGCTGCGGCAGGCAGAAAATATGCGCGTCGTCCTGCGTAAACCCGCGCACGCGCAAAAGCCCGTGCAACACCCCTGCTTTTTCATTGCGGTAGACCGTGCCTAATTCAAAGTAGCGAATGGGTAAGTTCTTGTAGCTCCTGGTCTTTGATTTGTAAATTAAAATGTGCCCCGGGCAGTTCATGGGCTTTAGGACAAATTCCTTGTCATCAACCTTAAGGGTGTACATGTTCTCCTTGTAATAATCATAGTGGCCGCTGGTTTTCCACAGCGAGGCATCCATGATATGGGGAGTAATCACCAGCTGATAACCGCGCTTCAGGTGTTCTTCTTTCTCATAATCCTCGATTATTTTACGCAGCAGCGCGCCCTTGGGATGATACAGGACCAGGCCTGCCCCTGATTCCTCGTGATAGATGTCAAAGAACTCTAATGCGGGCCCGAGTTTTCTGTGATCGCGCTTCTTTGCCTCTTCCAGATTCTTTAAATACTCGTCCAGCTCCTGCTGCGTCGGAAAGCTGGTGCCGTAAATGCGCTGCAGCATAGGATTGGTCTCAATCCCGTGCCAGTAGGCACCGGCGACTGACAATAACTTAAACGCTTTAAGCTGGCCCGTGGACTCGATATGCGGGCCGCGGCATAAATCTAAGAATCCTTCCCCGGTTTTATAAACAGAGACCAACTCATCCGGGATGGCTTCGATTAATTCTACTTTATAATTTTCTCCCAGCCCCCTGAATAATGTTATTGCTTCCGGCTTACTTATTTCCTGACGGACAAAGGGCTCATTCTTGGCGATGATCTTTAGCATCGCCTTCTCGATATTCGCCAGGTCCTCGTCGGTAAACGGCTCTTTCTTATCAAAGTCATAGTAGAAGCCGTCTTCAATGGAAGGGCCGAAGCCTAATTTTGCTTCGGGCCAGAGCTCCTTGACTGCCTGGGCCATCACATGTGAACAAGAATGTCGCAGCGTATCTAGATCCATATTAATCCCGGTTAAAAATGTCATCCGCCAGCAGGCCCATCTTCTGGAAGCGCGGGAAGAATAACGGATAGTAGCGTATGGACGGTTTGAGACCGCCGATTATTTTACCGTTCTCTTCAATTTTATCCACATGAAAACTAAATAGGTCATTGAAAGCGATCTCCCCCTGCTCGATACCGCGCAGTTCCGTGATATAGGTGATTCTGCGGGTGCCATCGGAAAGGCGCTCCTGATGCACCACCAGGTTGACCGTGGAAACAATCAGCTTGCGTACTTCGGAAAGGGGCAAATTAACTCCAGACATAAGCACCATGGTTTCCATGCGCGAGATAACATCTACGGGGGAGTTACCGTGCACAATGCCGATGGTCCCGGTGTGCCCGGTGGCCATCGCCTGCAACATGTCGATTGCCTCCGCGCCACGCACCTCACCGACTACGATCCTGTCCGGGGTCATACGCAGGGCGTTGCGGATCAAATCGCGGATAGTGACTTCTCCCTTGCCGTCTCTGCCGGCAACCCGGGTTTCAAGCGAGATAAGGTTCTCCTGCACCAATTTTAATTCCGCGGCGTCTTCAATGGTGATCACGCGTTCGCCGGGAGCAAAATCATAGGAAAGCATCTGCAGGGTGGTAGTTTTTCCTACGCCGGTGCCTCCGGAAAAGATGATGTTGATCTTGCCCTTGACGCAGGCGATTAAAAAATCCGCGGCCTTTTTGGTCATTGTGCCCATCTTCACCAAATCATCCAGGCAGGTTATCGACTTGGAAAATTTTCTAAAGGTCACCGCGATGCCAAAACGGGCAAGCGGAGAAACAATGGCGTTAACGCGCGTTCCATCCTCCATGCAGACATCGGCATAAGGCACATCCTGGTCCACGCGCTTGCCGCCGATCCCGTAGAGGTCATTGATCATCTTAAGCACTTCTTCTTCGCTGCCCAAGGTGACGTCGGTAAGCGTCTTTTTGCCCTTCTTTTCCACAAAAACTTTTTTCGGCCCGTTGATCATGATTTCGGAGACTTCCGGATCATCAAGCAGTTTTTGTATCGGACCTAAGTCGACTTTTTTCATCGTCCTTCCTTTTTAAAGAAATGTTGAGGCGCTTGAGTGCAAGCACCTTAAGCTTTTGTTTAGCGACGTACTTGCGAGCTACTTTTGCGAGCAAGTACACTTAAAATTTTCCTTGTCGGAAACTACTTCGAGGCACTCCGCTCGCTAAGCCGCTTGTCGCAAAATTATCCCTCGTGAACGTGTATTATATTCACTCGGGACGCCTCGTTTCACTCGGCAGCGCTTGAGCACAAAAACGCTTTATTTAGCGATATCCTGCGCGAAGCGCAGGGCGCTTGAGTGCACTTAAAATTTTCCTTGTCGGAAAATTTTAAGTGGGCCCATGAGGATTCGGACCTCAGACCTTTGCGATGTCAACGCAACGCTCTAACCAACTGAGCTATGAGCCCAAACAGTTAACTTGTAGAAGCCATGGTTGTGCGAAGCACAACCATGAGCCCTCGAACACCTTAATTTTTTATTTAGTGAGACTCCGACGAGCGCTATAAAATTTTGTGGCGCGAAGCGCCTAAAAATTTTATAGCATTTTGCGAGTCGGAGCAAAACTTACACGATTGGAGCCATCCTCGAAGAGGATGAGCCCTGGAGCACAAAAAAGATCTATCTAGCGACATTCCGACGAGTGTGTTAAAATTTTGCAAAAATTTTAACACATGTTACGAGTCGGAACGAAATTCTACTTATAGAAACCATCCTCGAAGAGGATGAGTTTTATATTGTCCCTCGCCTAAACGCCACAAAATTCTCTTCGATAATTTTGGCATACTCATCGGCGCATTTTTGCCTGCAAATCAAAACTCTATGATCTGAGGCACTCCGCTCGCTACAATCACTCCAAATTTTATTGAACCCGCCGATTCGTACCCACGGCGGCGTTTTCCCTCGCGTAATCATCCCGAAAATCTCTTCGATATTTTCGGGATACGCTTCGGGATAGTTTTGCCGACAATTAAACAAGGGCAAAACTTATGGGCAAGGAGGGAGTTGAACCCTCACGACCTTGCGGTCAAAGGATTTTAAGTCCTTCGTGTATGCCATTCCACCACTTGCCCTCAATGAGGCCACACTTTATGGAGGACTCATTTCATTCATACGACATAAAGTGTATGGCCGAATTGATCCCGCCGAATGCCAGCAAAATTTTAGAATAAAATTTTGCGGCGTATATGAGGCGGGGTATCGGCATAATGTAAGATCCCTTGTGTAAGCGCTTCGCGGAGCGAAGTAATACTTTTCTCGCTGCGCCGCTTGTCGCAAAGCTTCACCCCTTGCCTAAACGCTTCGCGGAGCGAAGTAATACTTTTCTCGCTGCGCCGCTTGTCGCGGCGCGACGCTCGAAAAGTGTCAAGCAAGAAACATGCTATCCCTCGCCTAAGCTGGCTAAAATTCTCTTCGATAATTTTAGCCAAGGCTTCGGGATGATTTTGCCTGAAGAAAGCTATGGCAAAATTCAGGCGACGAGCGGATTCGAACCGCTGAATAGCTCTTTTGCAGAGAGCTGCCTTACCACTTGGCTACGTCGCCATAACAAAGAACTTTAGAACCAAAGTACTTTAGAACTATAGAACTAAAGAACTTTTATGGTCTCTTTAACGATTGTCTCGACGTCCGCCAGGCAGCCGACGCCTACCTTGCCACAGGCAAGCTTTCCTTCCCTTGGCCCAATAAAACTAAACCCGAGGCCCTTTAATTTCTGTATATTAGCCTGGGTGATTTTATTTTCATACATCCGCTCATTCATCGCCGGGGCAAAAAGCACAGGAGCCCTGGTAGCGCTTAAGACGCAGGTCAGTAAATCATCGCATATCCCGCTGGCGGCTTTCGCAATGACATTGGCGGTTGCCGGAGCCACCAAAACCACATCCGCTTTTTCAGCCAGCGAAATGTGCTCTATCTCCCATGCCTGCGGCGAATCAAAAAGCCCGCTATAAACCTGGTTATTTGAAAGGCTCTGAAAAACTATCGGCCGGATAAGCTCTTTGGATTCCTCGGTCATGATCACCGTGACCAAACAGCCCTCTTCTTTTAACCTGCGCACAATTTCGCAGGCCTTATAAATGGCGATGCTGGCGGTAACACCTATAAGAACATTCTTGGATTTAGCCACCTTTATCAGCCCGCCTTTGTCTTTCTCACCTGCACCTTGCCTTCTGAAATCTCTTGTAGGGCCACCGTCGAAGGCTTGGTATCAAGATTAGAATTTACCATCTTGGGCTGGCCTTCGGCGATCTCCAGCGCCCGCTTCGAGGCGAGATTGACCAGCTTATAAATAGATTCGATGCTTTTGTCTATGAGCTGCTCCCGTGCCACAAATACTGTCTGAGCCTTTGGCGTAGCCTTAGCGGATGATTTCACGTAAGAGGATTCCTTTCATTTTTTTAACCGCCGTTTCTAATTGACTGTTCACCAGGCGATAGTCGTAGGTGCGTGATTCGGCCAGCTCTTTTTCCGCAAGCTTAAGACGCCGGGCGATCTCTTCTTTCTTAGTATCGCTGCAGCGGCCCTCGATGCGTACCCTAAGCGTCCTGACCGATGGCGGAAGCACAAAAATCGTGACACTGTTGCGCGGATAAAGTTTCTTGATCCTGCGTGCCCCACGCAAATCCAGGCACAACATGACATTTCTGCCGCGCGCCAGTTGTCGTTCTACGAAATCACGGGGTGTTCCGTAATAATAACCCAAATATCTGGTCCATTCAAGAATTTCTTTTGAGCGCCGCTTATCTTTGAATTGGGCCGTACTTAAGAAAAAGTAATCCTTGGTATGTTTTTCTTTCGAACGTTTGGGACGGGTAGTGACAGAGACCGATTTTGTAAAAAATTTCCTAAAGTTTTCATCCGCAAGCATCCTGTCGCGCAGCGTGGTCTTCCCGGAGCCGGATGGCCCTGAGATGACGAAGATTACGCCTCTTGACTTGGTGACTTGGTCCCCTTCGGGGAGGCTTCGCTTCGCTACGCACTGACCTGGTCCCCTTCGGGGAGGCTTCGCTTCGCTACGCACTGACTTGGTGACGTCTTTTCTCACTCTATATTCTGCACCTGTTCCCGAATTTTTTCCACCTGACTCTTCATCTCCACGACCTTTGCGGAAACCCCCACATCAAAAGTCTTGGCCGCCAAAGTATTGGCTTCGCGCTGCATCTCCTGGGCGATAAAATCCAGTTCTTTGCCTACCGGGCCCTTATTTTTGAGCTTGCTCTTGAAGTTACGGATATGAAAAGTCAACCGCTCGATCTCTTCGGCAACGTCAGTTTCACGCAGGAAGCTGGAGCGCTCTTCATCCGTCGGGAACTGCCGCAATTTCTCCTTCAGCGCCTCTTTAAAGCGGGCCTTTACGGTGTCCAGGTCTTTGTCCAGAGACTCTGCGCGGCTACGCAGGAACGCCTGCAGGGCCCTGCCCTCTTTTGCGCGCATAGTAGCCAAGTTCTTAAGCGCCCCTTCCAAAAGCATCTTCAGATGCGGCCAGATGCGCTCCTTGGGAATATGATTGGTTTCCAGGGACAACGCTCCCGGCAAGTGGATCAGCGTATTTATGCTGATTTCATCTTTTAGGTGAAACTGTTTTTTTAAACCCTTGAAAGACTCGATGTATTTCATGATCAGCGCCTTATTGATAAAAACATTAGAGGATTTGCTTCCGGAGATATTGATCACGCAGGTGACGCGGCCGCGCTTGATCCTGGACTCAACCTCTTTTTTGATCCTCTCCTCTAAAGATAAAAATCCTTCCGGAACATGCATCACCGTCTCTAAAAATTTGTGGTTGGCGCTGCGTAATTCCACCGATATTTTCCCGAACGGCGCGATATCTTTTTCTTTGCTGCCGAAACCAGTCATGCTCTGTATCATATGTTTTTCCTTTATGTTGCCCAGGTTTTAATTTTGTGCTCTTTTGCCACGATGATTTTAGTCGGATACAAGTCGACGATGATCTCTTCGGGGGCGAACCAAAGTTTAATCTCGCGTTCAGCCTCAATCTCGTTGCTGGAAACATGGATCACGTTCTCGTAGACGCCTGATGTAGTGATCCTGCCGTATGAGCCGCGGATGGAAGTCGGTTCCGCCTCCTCCGGGTTGGTGGCTCCCGCAAGCTCCCTGCATTTTTTAATCGCGTCTTTTCCCCAGTAGATCAGGGCCATGACTTTTTTTCGGTCATGCAGTTCTCCCTGCAGATACTTCACCAGCTCGTCGAAAAAAGGCTTTTCCTTTAAATGCAGATAATGGTCCTTTGCCAGCTTTTCCGACACCCGCACCATCTTTGAGGCGACGATCTCCAGCTTAGTTTCCGAGAGACGCGTAAGAATATTTCCGGTCAAAGATTTTATTAATCCGTCGGGCTTGACTAAAATAAGCGCTGCCTGGTCCATGTTTATTTTCCCCTTCTGATGATGTTGACGATCCGCTCCAGATCTTCCTGCGAATAGAATTCTATTGTTATATGCCCCCGTTTTTTACGCTTGCTTACCCTGACTTTCGTAGCCAGGGCATGTTGCAGCGCTTCCTCAAAAACCGAAACGTGTGGATCGCGCAGTCCGGGTGCGATTTTTCTTTTTATGCCGCTTGGCCGTCGGGTCTTGATCAGGCTTTCCAGCTCGCGCACAGACAAACCTTTAGCAATGATCTCCTGCGCCAGCTTACGCTGCAGGTTAGCGTCGTCGATTTCGATCAAGGCCCGGCCATGTCCGAAAGAAATCCTTCCTCTTTTGATTTCCTCCTGAATTTCATGCGGCAATTTCAAAAGGCGCAGCGTATTCGCGATGCTGGTACGCGCCTTGCCTAAGACATCGCTGATCTCATCCTGCGACATGTGAAATTTTTCCATGAGGTGTTGAAAAGCATGTGCCTCTTCAATGGGATTTAATTCCTGACGTTGAATATTTTCAATCAAGGCTAATTCTAGTGAGTCCTTGTCATCGACATTTCTTATCAAGACAGGTATATCTTTGTGCCCCAATGACTTAGCAGCACGCAAACGCCTTTCTCCGGCGATTAATTCATAGTTGTCCCCCACCCTCCTGACTAAGAGCGGCTGGATAACCCCCTTTTCCTTTATCGACTGCGCGAGCTCATTTATTGTATCTTCATTAAATTCCTCGCGCGGCTGAAAAGGATTCGGCCGGATCTGGGTAGTTTGGACATAAACAACTTCTTCCCGCTTATGTTCTCCTTCGGCTCTTTCCGGAATCAAAGCGCTAAGGCCTTTTCCTAAAGCTCGTTTCTCCATTATTCAGCTCCTTCGGTTATTGCTGGATTAGCAGCTAAGGGAAGTCCTAGAATTTCTTTGCTTAGCTCCTCATACTTCTGCGCGCCCAAAGATTCTTTGTCATATAAATAAATCGGCTTGCCAAAACTAGGGGATTCTGTCAGGCGGACATTACGCGGCACCACGGTCTGATAAACTTTGTCCTTGAAATGATTACGTACTTCCTGGATTACTTCTTTGGTAAGGTTGGTACGGTAATCCGCCATAGTCAAAAGAACGCCCTCAATCTGCAGGTTCGGATTAATATTATCTTTCACAAGTCTAATTGTATTATGGAGTTGCGTTAGTCCTTCCAGAGCGTAATATTCGCATTGCACCGGGATGATCACAGAATCTGCCGCGGTTAAACCATTGATAGTAAGCAGGCCTAATGACGGAGGTGAATCAATAATTATGAAATCAAAATTCTCGCGTTCTTTTTGCAGCGCCCTTTTCAAACGATACTCTCTGCCCAGAGCGCCGACTAGCTCTACTTCTGCGCCAGTTAAATCAAGATTGGAAGGGGCTAAAAAAAGATTGGTTATTGCGGTGGGTTGAAGGATCTCTTTTATTTCTAATTCTTCCAAAAGAACATGGTAGGTGCTTTTTTGGACATTATGCTTATTGATCCCTATTCCGCTTGTGGCATTTGCCTGTGGGTCCAGATCTATAAGCATAACTTTCTTGCCTAAAACAGCAAGATAGCTTGCGATGTTAATGGCGGATGTAGTTTTACCGGTTCCGCCCTTCTGATTACAAACCGTTATAATTTTACCCATTATTTTCTGTGTACAGTGAATGCCCGGGATTTGGAGTTAAGGCTTGAGAGCTTTTCTGCTAAAACACGAAGCTTGTCATATTCAATATCCCGATAATTCTCCAGTTTGTACATTACCATTTCACGCCAAGCCTGATAAGCTTCCAGCTTTTTTTGGTTTTGTAATACATATTTATCAAAGTGGTCGACCACTGATCTTAGATCGTTTATTCTTGTAACCCTATAAATGACAGATGGTTTAGTAAAGCCTGATTTTTTTCCTTCTCTTGATTCTTTGACCTCGTAAATGTTCCCGATAGAACCAAAAAATGCTTGTAAGTCTTCGATAAGTTTTCGACTGTCCTGTCTCTGTTTGATACTGAATGCCATCCCAAAAGAACCACTAGTTCTACTATATGTAAATGCTGCTTCGCCGTCGCAGAAACCTGTTACGTACCAAGGGTCTAGCATTTTATCCTGCTTTCAAAGTGTTACAACTGGCACATTTCCACGGGGAACATTGGAGAATATTTGTTACCTTTATTATCTTGAAAGCAGGCTGTTTGTCAAGTATTTTCTTTACCGCTAAACGATGGTAACCCGGACCTTTGCCGGCTTTGCGCCAGGCATGCCAAATAAGCCCTTCTTTTCCTCGGAAAGCACCTCAATTTTGACTTTATTACGTGGAAGCTGTAATTCCTTTAGCGCCTTTTTTACTGCTTCCTCAACGGTCTTTCCTTCACTTTCGATACTTGTTTTAGGCGTCATTTTGCGAGCTTGATTTTGAACTGGAAGATGAGCATCAAAGTGCTATTGATGAACCAATACAAAACTAGCCCTGAAGGCATATGATAGAATATAAATCCCATCATAATCGGCATGATCAGCAGCATGATTTTCTGCTGCTCAGCTGAGCTGCCGCTGGAACCAACCATAGAGATCTTCTGCTGGAGAAACATCCCGATAACCATAAGAATGGGCAATATATTGATTTCGTTACCCAAAATCGGTAAGCTTTGTGGCAAAGTGAATAACTTATCCGGCTCTGATAAGTCTTTGATCCATAAGAACTTCGCTCCACGCAAAGCCACCGAGCGCATTAAAACCGGATACAGTGCGAAAAATATGGGTAATTGTAATATCAGAGGTAAGCAACCGCCAAATGGATTGACCTTATGCTCCTTATAAAGCTCGAGCATTTCTTTATTCAGTTTCTGCGGGTTATCTTTGTACTGCTGACGCAGGGCTTCGATTTTAGGTTGCAGCGCCTGCATGTCCTTCATCGAGCGCATTTGCTTTAGGGTCAGGGGGAAAAGAACAAGAAAGATCGCCACGCTGAATAATATAATTGCCCAACCCCAGTTATGTACCAGGCCATATAAGAATTCAAGCAACTGCAAAAGCAGCTGCGAAATAAAATCAAACATCCCGAAGTTTATAATTGCCCCCCATTCGGGCTTGATGCTGTTTAATGTACGCAAATCCTGTGGCCCCAAATAGATAGTGAATTTTTTTGCCAATGTCTGGCCGCTACCTAACTTAGGCTCATTAATCACTATACCCACTTCGGACATTTTGTTATTGGCCTTGCGTATGAATGCTTTTTGATTATTTGTTCCTGAGTCCAGAATAGCGCAGAAATACCGTTCGCGCAAACACACAAACTTTGTATCGGAAAAAGAAAGATCTTTGTGTCCGTCAAAGTGGCTTAATTTTTCTGCCGTAGAAATAGCTATGTCTTGATACTGCATCTGCGCCCCTGCGCGGCTATAATCTAGAACCCCTAAAACTATGGGTAGCTCAACAGAAAGGGAAGATGCGGATAAATTCTTAATCTCTAGCTCTAAGTCTATGACATAGCTTGAGTTACGAAATATGAACTTCTTGGTTATCTGCTTGTCTTTATCCGCGTAAACAAAACTGCAGGAATCCTGGCTGGTCTTGCCTTTAACAAAATTCATATTGGTGTCGCCGACCAAAAGTCCGTACATTAGAGGGAAGACGCTGTTTTTATACTCCTTAAATTTCACTTCTTTGATCGCGGCAAAGGGTTCGGCAAAAGTTATGTCAAACTTTTGTTGCGCATAATCAAATAGGGAAGAGGCGGGTATTTCGGGCTGCTTGGCAAGGGTCTCAATCGGCTTCGCCGGGAGGGAAATAACGCTGGGTTCGCTAGTTGTAACTGCTTTGTTACCAACTACTTGCGACTTAGAGACAAAGGCTGACCAGATTGATAAAACCGCGATGGATAATGCAATGGCTAAAATAAATCGTTTATTCATAATAGTGTATTAGGTTAGCGGATCGTATCCGGCTTTCCCGGAAAATGGGTGGCAGGCAAGAATTCTTTTTAAGGCTAAATGGCTTCCTCGTAAAAAGCCGTACTTAAGAATCGCCTGTTTTGCGTATTCTGAACAGCTGGGCGTAAACCGACAGGCAACCGGTAGCAGGTATCGGATCGAACCCTGATAAATCATGATAAGTTGGATACTGAATTTCCTGAGCATTACCGGGATAGCACTTTTCTGCCTTTTTGGCGGCGGCGACGAATTACCCTTCTGCCGTTCTTTGTCGCCATTCTGCTGCGGAATCCATGTTTGCGTTTCCCGACGATGTTTGTCGGTGTTTTTAGGTTTTTCTTCATTATTTACAAGCTCCTTTTGTAAGCCGGATGCGCCGGGCAAGACTTTTACCCGACGAATATTGTAAGTTTTTGGAATAAGGCAGAATTATAGCATAAAGTCCTGTTTAGTCAACAGCTTTCTAAACTTTTCTATTGACGGCTTACGCAATTACTGTATAATAACCACTCCGCGCAAATATTTTTATCATCTTCTTACTTAAACAATGATATTTTGCGGGATCTTTTTTTCTTGCAAGCTTTTTTGTCTCTGATATAATATTCCACAGAGTTATGCAAGCTGTGGATAAGTTGTGAATAGCCTAGCTTGACTGGTAGTTATCCCCAATGAATGACCCCTTAAAAATATGGCAACAGGCCCAACCACTGCTTAAAGATAAGCTCGGTGAAACGGTCTTTGCGACCTGGATCCAGCCGCTTGAGCCGGCAGCAAAGGAAAAAGGCGGCTTGCATCTTCTGGCGCCGGATGTGTTTTTCCGCGACTGGATAGAGAAACACTACCTGGATGCGATCAGAGAGACTATCGACTCTTTGAGCCCGCAGAAGCGGATTTCCCTTTTTCTGGAAACCGGGGCGGTAAGCAAAGATACCTCTAGGCCCGCGCCTGTCCAGGCGCCCCTTAAATCTTTGGCTTTCCCGCCGGGACTAAGCCTGAACCCGCGTTATACCTTTGAGAACTTTGTCATCGGGCCTTCCAACCGTCACGCGCACGCCTATGCCTTGGCTGTCGCGGAATCTCCGGCCAAGACATACAATCCATTGTTCATTTATGGCGGGGTAGGGTTGGGCAAGTCCCATCTTATCCAGGCGATCTGTCATCACGTTAAAAGTAAAGCTGATAGCGCGTTAAAAATTTGTTATCTCTATTCTGACCAGTTCACCAACGAGTTGATCGACGCGATAAAAAACCGTTCGACACCGAACTTCCGGCAGAAATACCGCAATGTGGATGTGTTGGTAATTGACGACATACATTTTCTGGCCGGTAAAGAGTCTTCGCAGGAAGAATTTTTTCACACCTTCAACGCCTTATATGACGCGCACAAACAGATCGTGCTTTCCTCTGACCGGCCGCCGAAGGAAATCGCCAATTTACAGGAACGGCTGGTTTCGCGTTTCGGATGGGGGCTTGCCGTCGATGTCCAGCCGCCGGACCTAGAGACGCGGGTGGCTATTTTAAAAAAGAAAATCGAGCGCGAGTCCACCCCTGTCCCTAACGATGTTATTTTCTTTATCGCGCAACTGATCAAAACCAACATCCGGGAATTAGAGGGTGCTCTTATCAGGACTATCGCATATTCCTGGATGGAAGAGAAGCCCATCACCCTGGAATTGACAAAAGAGGTATTAAAGGATCTTTTAAAAGAGCCTAAAAAACTTCTCACCATAGACTTTATCCAGCGCTGTGTCTCAGAAGAATTCGGCGTAACTTTATATGAGTTAAAAACCCGGCGCAGGAATAAAACTGTGGTCATCCCGCGCCAGGTAGCTATGTATTTAAGTAGGGAATTAACGGATTTGTCGTTTCCGGAGATAGGAACGCAGTTTGGGGGCAAAGACCATACCACTGTTTTACACTCGTATAATAAGATAAAAGGGGAATTGAATAAAAACGCGGATTTAAAGAATAAAATAGAGCGGATCATCCAGGTTATTAAACAATAATCACAGGGCTATACACAGGTTGTTTTTGTTATAATTATGGTGATTGGCGCAGTGTTAGGGATATTTCAACAGAAGTGAAACCACCCTACTTCTATTACGATTTAATTAACTTATTAATACATAACAGGAGTGTATAATGAAATTTAAAGTCGAAAAAGAAGTGTTAGTAAATGGGATTCAAACCGTACAAAATATAATAACCGCTAAATCCGCGTTACCTATTCTTTCACACATCCTTATTGAGACACAAGGGGATAAGTTAAAATTGACCGCTACGGATTTAGATATAGGGATAACTTGTGTAATACCTGTGGATATCCAGGAACAGGGGGCGATCACGCTTCCGGCAAAGAGATTTAATGATATTATCCGGGAATTGCCCGGTGAAAACGTGGTTATAACCAGTAAAAAGAATAATTTGGTGACTATCGAGACAGAATCTTGTCAATTTAGGATTATGGGTTTGGCGAAAGAGGAGTTTCCGAAATTACCAGAGTTTAAAGATAAAGAAGTGATCACCTTGGAACAGGATGGCTTAAAACAGATGTTAAATTTAACTTCTTTTGCCGCCTGTTTTGATGAAACACGCTATATTTTAAATGGTATTTTATTTAGGATTAATAAAAACAACCTGACCTTAGTAGCCACAGACGGCAAGCGCCTGGCGATTGTTGAAAAGAAAATAAACCAGACTATAGATAAAGATGTCCATATTATTGTTCCTATAAAAACTATCCATGAATTAAACCGGAACTTAAAGGATGAGGGTGAGTTATCGATGGTTTTGGGGAATAACCAAGTTTTGTTTGAGTTGGGGAGTATTGTGCTGATTTCGCGCCTGATCGAAGGAGAATTTCCAGATTATAAACAGGTCATCCCCGCACAATCGGACAATAAAATCAAGATCGAGCGCACTCAATTTTTATTGGCGATTCGCAGGGCAGCGCTGCTTTCCACCCCCGATTATCAGGCGGTCAAATTTGAGATATTTAAGAATAAACTGGTCATCTCAAAGTCTACCCCGGATATCGGGGAGTCGCGCGAAGAGGTGGTGATGCAATATCAGGGCAAAGAGCTGGTGATCGGATTTAATCCGAACTATCTGATCGATGTGCTCAAAAACCTAAGCGCCGAAGAAATAGAGCTGGAGATCGCCGATAGTGAGAAGCCTGGCGTCATCCGCCTTAACGGCTATGTTTATATAGTCTTACCCATGCGGCTTAATTAAAGTATGGAAGCGATAAAAGATACCCTTCAGACAGTTTTTCAGGGTCTAACTCTCAAAAAGAAGGTGGGAGACAAAGAAAATCCCGACGGGTGGCTTAAAAAAGCCTTGACAAAGAAAGAGATAGAGCATATAAAGTTTAATTATTTTAAGAAAGGGATTCTTGGTTTAAGCGTTGATTGCTCCAGCTGGCACTACAAGTTTAACCTGGACAAAGAAAAATTGCTGGCCAAGCTTAAAAAATATTCAAAAGATTTAAAAGACATACATTTTCGCATCGGAGAGGTAAAATAAAAACTCATGAAAGTGAAAAAAGCTAAAACAAAAGGAAAACCTGAGGAAATAAAAAAGGTTTCCGCGGCCGAAAAAGCTGTCCTGGACAAGAAATACGACGCCACCAGTATCCAGGTCCTGGAAGGCACGGAGGCAGTGCGTCGCCGTCCAGCTATGTATATCGGCGATACCTCCACCCGCGGCCTGCATCACTTAGTCTATGAAGTGGTGGACAATAGCGTAGACGAAAGCCTGGCAGGCTACTGTGACAATATCGAGGTAATCATACGCGGGGACAACAGCGTCACGGTCATTGATAACGGCCGCGGCATCCCGGTGGATATGCATAAGACCGAAAAAAAACCGGCGGTGGAAGTCGCCCTGACCACCCTGCATGCCGGCGGCAAGTTTGACCACCGTAGTTACAAGGTTTCCGGAGGCCTACACGGGGTAGGTGTCAGCTGCGTCAATGCGCTCTCTGACTGGCTTGAGGCGGAGATCAAGCGCGACGGTAAGGTTTACCACCAGCGCTATGAGCGGGGTAAAACCGTCTCAAAGTTGATTGTTATCGGTAAGAGTTCAAGCACCGGCACCAAGATCACCTTCAGGCCGGACAAAACTATTTTTAATAAAATCGAATATTCCTGGGATATCCTTTCCCAGCGCCTGAGAGAACTGGCCTTTTTAAACAAGGGCCTGAAGATAAAGCTTGTTGATGAGCGCAATGATAAGGAAGCGGTCTTTGAGTTTGCCGGCGGCATTGTTTCTTTTGTTGAATATTTAAATAAAAATAAAAATCCCCTGCACAATAAGGTGGTTTATTTTCAGAAGACGCAGGATGAGGTCGTGCTGGAAGTGGCGCTGCAGTATAACGACGCCTATGCTGAAACAGTTTTTTCTTTCGCCAATAATATAAATACCATCGAGGGAGGAACGCATCTTTCCGGCTTTCGCTCGGCGCTGACGCGGGCGGTCAATCAATACGCGAAGTCAAAAAATCTGCTCAAAGACGACATCGCCATCACCGGAGACGATGTGCGCGAGGGTCTGACCGCGGTGGTCAGCGTCAAGGTCCCCAATCCGCAGTTTGAAGGACAGACTAAGACCAAATTAGGCAATTCCGAAGTCGAAGGGCTCACTGCCTCCGCGAGCCTTGAGGCATTAAGCAGCTACTTTGAGGAGAATCCTTCGGTTGCCAACAAGATCATCGACAAAGTTATTGTTGCTTCGCGGGCGCGCGAAGCGGCACGTAAGGCACGAGAGCTTACCCGCAGAAAGGGTGCGCTTGAAGGCGCGGGCCTTCCGGGAAAGTTAGCGGATTGCTCGGAAAGAGATCCGGCTTTATGCGAACTCTATATTGTGGAAGGAGATTCCGCTGGCGGATCAGCTAAGCAGGGCCGCGATCGCAGGTTCCAGGCGATCCTGCCCATTAAGGGAAAGATCCTGAATGTCGAAAAATCGCGCATGGATAAGATTTTGTCCAATGAAGAAATCCGCACCATCCTGACTGCCTTAGGAACAGGGGTGGGAGAAGAGTTTGACCTTTCTAAGCTGCGTTACCATAAATTGATACTGATGGCTGATGCGGATGTTGATGGATCGCACATTCGTACGCTGTTGTTGACCTTCTTCTATCGTCACATG
>CAYGZJ010000002.1:0-3258 GCA_964354335.1 uncultured Planctomycetales bacterium
ATCGGTTGGCGGCGGTATGTGGGGCGGCGGCATTATGTTTAACGAGATAGTGGTACAGGATGAGGCAAAGGGCATATTAGATGAGATGGGAGTAAGGGCTAGAAAATACGAGAAGGGATATTATCTGGCGGACTCTATAGACGCGGTCTCTACAATTTGTTCTAAAGCCGTGCATGCGGGCCTCAAGATATTTAATCTGATCAGCGCTGAAGATGTGATGGTCAGGCACAAGCGTGTCTGCGGCCTGGTTTTAAACTGGACCGCGGTAGAAATGGCGAATTTGCACGTTGACCCGATCACCATGAAAGCAAAATTCGTAGTTGATGCTACAGGGCATCCTGCTGAGGTTGCCAGGATAATTGAACGTAAATCCGGCATCCGGCTTAACACAAAAACTGGTAAAATGCTTGGCGAACAGTCTATGTGGGCGGAAGAAGGGGAAAATACCATTGTCAGGAATTCCAAAGAAATATGCCCCGGGCTTTACGCCTGCGGCATGTGCGCGAATGCTGTCTTTGGCGGCCCCCGCATGGGCCCGATATTCGGCGGGATGCTGCTTGCCGGAAAAAAAGTAGCGGGAGAGTTGCTTAAGAAATTATGACAATCCAGGGGACGCTTCTGGGATATTTAAGCCGTTGGAAACAGAGAGGTTACGAGGGTAAAATTGGATTTATTGAATGGGGACAGGGATCCTTAAATCCGGTATCGAGACTGTCCTGGCGGATTCTGTCCCCACTCAATAGTGGATTCTGTTCTCAAAAATTAACTTGACATACCATACCCCCCTATGGTATACTTGAATCAGAAAGGGGGATAATGCCATGAATAAATATCCGGATCACACAGGTAACATCGTAGCCTTAAAAAGGATCGAGGGCCAGGTACGCGGGGTCCAGAAGATGATCGAGGAGCGCAAGTACTGCGTGGATATACTGAATCAGATACACGCGGTGATGCGGGCGCTTGCGGTTGTCGAGGACAAAGTCCTGGAAGGGCATCTTGGAGGATGTGTCAGCGAGGCTATACGCGGTAAATCAGGCGTTGAGCGCGACAAGAAGCTTAAGGAGATGCTTGAGATAGTCAGGCAATTCAGGAAATTGTAATGATTTGAGGGAAATTTGATTCTCTTCCCATAACTCATTGCAATATAATAATTTAACTAGCCCAGAAACGTCCCCAAGGCATGAAGACGATAAGTATTATTTCTATATTATGTTTTATTATTGTGGCGATTGCCGGCGGTTTTACTATTGATACCACCCACTACAATAATATTCATATCGGCGCCTGCTGTGATAAACAATGTCACGGAGACAGCAGTTGCCATGCCGCAGTTAAGGCCTGCAGATGTATTTATCAGACAACTCAGGTGTTATTGTCTAAGTCCAATATTTGTTTCAAGCTTGAATTCGCAGGCTATCTGAGTCCGGATCAGCGTTTGTCTTATCGCTATCACTCCACCGATAGTATTTTCCACCCCCCGAGGGCGTAACGCTTTCGCATTGTAATCAAAAACAACAATTTATTTAAATCAAAATAAGGAGAATCATCATGAAAAAATATATTACTCTGGCAATGCTTGCCGCATTTGTGATCTTTGGCAGCGGACTTGTTTTAGCTGCGAAAGATAGCTGTTGTGAGGTAAAGGCCGCCTGCGCATGCGCAAAGGGAGATTGCTGTAAAAACGGCAAATGTACCTGCAAAGGCGAATGCTGCACTAAAGACAGCTGCAAGTGTGCAGAAGGCAAGTGTAATACCAAGTGCGAATGTCAGAAGAAATAAACTATCGTTTCTGACATTCGGTTAGGCAGAAAGGGGAGCGGTACATCGCTCCCCTTTTTTTGTTGACAAATTCCCCAATATGATATAGCATACTATTCATACATTTCATACAAAACAGACTAATTTGCCCCGTCTCATAAACGCTGCCAAAATTCTCTTCGTCTCTTTTTAAGAGACTTCGATAATTTTGGCGCATTCAGCTGGGTAATTCGCCCCGCCAAAGGCGGTGCTCATTAAGGAGGATTATCATGACAGCATTTTTTAAAGGCAAGGCCTATGGTTCGGTAACGGTAGGAGAGCGGGGGCAGCTGGTTATCCCTGCGCAGCTGCGTAAAACGCTGGGTATTAAGTCAGGTGACCAGCTGATGGTCTTTGCGCATCCTGACAAAAGAGTGATCAATATGATGCCCATAAAAGACTTCAGCCAGTTTCTGGAGAAGGCATCAAAAATGCTCGATAAGTTAGAAAGCGGAATGCCCAAGAAACGCTAAAATTTATGCCTAAATATTTAAAGCTTATTATCGGCTTATTTATATTTCTTAATATTACCTCTGGAAACCTAATGGCCCAGGAAGTGCTTACCTGGGATGAGTGTATAGGGGAGGCAGCCAAAAACAATCCTGATTTGATCGCGGCTGAGCAGCAGATTAAGCAGTCCGAGGCAAGTAAGAAGATCACTGCAAGCACGCTTTATCCGCAGGTCGATGCCTCCTTAAGCGCAACTACCGCCAGAAACGACACTGGTATTTCGAACAGTTCTGGAGATACCTATACATACGGAGTGACCGGATCCCAGCTGATTTTTGACGGATTACAGACGATTAATAATGTCAAAGCCGCCGGACAGAATATTCAAGCCTCAAAACAGAATTACCGTTTTACCTCAGCCACAGTGCGCTACAATCTGCGTTCGGCTTTTGTGGGCCTGCTCAGAGTTCAGAATATGCTGCGCATCACACAGGAGATTTTTAATATACGAAGGGAAAACCTGCAGCTTATTACTTTACGCTATGAGTCAGGATTAGAAAACAGGGGTGCGCTTTTGACCGCGGAGGCAAACTTAGCTGATGCAAAATATCAGATCTCCCAGGCCAGAAGACAAGTAGAGGTGGCGCAAAGAAACCTGATTAAAGCAATGGGTAGGCAGCAGTTTGGTTCCTTAAAAGTGCAGGGAGATTTTCAGGTGCGCGATTCAGCAAAAGCCAAACCTGATTTTGAATCTTTGGCCGCCAATAATCCCTCTTTGCAGCAGCTCATCGCTCAGAAGAACGCCGCGGAATTTAATCTTAAATCTACCTACGGCGCGTTTGCGCCGACGCTTTCATGAAACGCTTCCCCTTGCTTCCTGTGGAGGATGAAGGGCGATTGAACGATCCTGACGTGCGCGAGAAGTTCATGGATCGTATCTTTGCGTCGGGTCGCTATCGCGAAGCGACGGCCTGGCGCCTGGAACTCATGTTTCGGAACCCAACCTGA
>CAYGZJ010000002.1:3268-31589 GCA_964354335.1 uncultured Planctomycetales bacterium
ATTTAATCTTAAATCTACCTACGGCGCTTTTGCGCCTACGCTTTCAGGAAACGCCTCAGCTGGAAAAGATGATGTACATTGGTCGCCCCGTAATGACGAATGGAGCATGGGACTGACTTTATCCATGCCTATATTTGAGGGAGGATTGCGCTTTGCGCAGGTATCTCAGGCAAAGGCGGCCCTGAATCAGCTGCGGGAAAATGAGCGCAGCAGCCGCGACGGGGTAGTGGCGACATTGGAGCAGGCCTGGGCCACGCTGCAGGACACGATGGACAACGCAAAAGTTCAGAAACAGAATCTCACTGCCACTGAAGAGCGCTCTCGCATAGCCCAGGGGCAGTATTCACTGGGATTTCTTTCATTTGATAACTGGACGATTATTGAGGATAACCTGGTAAAGGCAAAGCGCTCTTATTTGGATTCACAGGCCAGCGCGCTCTTGGCAGAGGCTAACTGGATCCAGGCGAAAGGAGAAACTTTAGAATATGAATAAGCTGCTTAAATGGTACTTTATTGTCCCGGCTGTTCTTGCCATCGCGATCTTTGCTTTCCTGAAGTTTAAGCCGAAGAAGGAATCAACGGAGGTGGTCAGAGATGTAAAGCCGGCAATTGGCTCCATTCAGACGATTATCTCGACAACCGGAGTGGTTTTACCCAAAAACCGCCTGGCAGTAAAACCCCCCGTAAACGGGCGGCTGGAAAGCATTCTGGTAAAAGAAGGAGAGCTTGTTAAGGACGGACAGACCCTGGCATGGATGAGCTCTACGGAGCGGGCGGCGCTTTTGGATGCAGCTCAGGCCAAGGGCCCTAAGGAGTTAAAATACTGGGAAAACGCCTATAAGCCGATAGCTCTGCTTTCTCCGATTGATGCGGAGGTGATCGTGGCTACCACGCAGCCCGGACAGATTGTAACTGCAGCTGATGCGGTTGTGGTATTATCGGACAAGCTCATTGTGCGCGCCCAGGTGGATGAGACGGATATCGGGAAAATAAAGCTCGGGCAAAACGCGGTGGTCAGCCTTGACGCTTATCCGGACACAAAAATTAAATCCCTGGTGGAACATCTTTATTATGAATCCAAGACCGTAAACAACGTCACAATATACGAGGTCGACCTTACTCCCGAAGAGATACCTGCGTTTTTCCGCTCCGGGATGAACGCATCGATTAATTTTATTATTGAAAGCAAAGACAACCTTTTGCTTATTCCTCTTGAAGCGGTGCAGAAGAATAAAGAGGAAAGCTTTGTTATGGTAAAAAAAGAGGGAGAGAGCCAACCGGTCAAGCAAGCGGTGGAATTAGGCATCTCAGATGATAAGTCCGTAGAAATTGTTTCCGGGCTCAGCGAAAATGATACCGTGGAGATAAAAAGCAAGAAATTCGTTTTGCCGACAAGCGATATCGGAAAAAATCCTTTCTCTCCGTTTGGACCAAAGAAAGAATCCGAGAAAAAACAGAAGTAGACCATATGATAGAGATTAAAAATATACATAAGACATATCTGATGGGCAAGGTGGAAGTAAAAGCCCTGTCAGATGTTTCTTTGAAGATCTCCTCCGGAGAGTTCGTGGCGATCATGGGGGCTTCGGGTTCGGGAAAATCCACGCTCATGCATATCCTCGGGCTTTTGGACCGTCCGGATTCAGGGTCATATTTTCTCGGAGACAAAGAAGTGACCAAGCTTTCTGATGAGGAATTAGCCAGCCTTAGGAACAGGTTTATCGGTTTTGTTTTTCAGCAGTTCCATCTCCTGCCGCGCATGACTGCCCTTGAGAATGCGGAGCTTCCGCTTATATATGGAGGAAGAAAGCATCTGAAAGAGAAAGCAAGGCAGGCAATGGAGCGGGTGGGTTTAGCCGACAGGATGACGCACCGGCCCAACGAGATGTCCGGCGGACAGCAGCAGCGGGTGGCCATTGCCCGGTCTCTGGTCAATGATCCGCTGGTCATATTTGCTGATGAGCCTACGGGGAACCTTGATTCCAAGAGCAAAGATGAGATAATCGCCATTTTAAAGAAGCTCAACCAGGAAGGAAAAACTATTGTCGTCGTCACGCATGAAAAGGATATCGCCGAGCATGCGCGCCGGGTGATCCAGATGCGCGACGGTAAAATAATTTCTGACCAGAGGCGTAGCGATGAAAGAAAGGTATCCGAAGTGGTTGCTTTAGAGGATGCTTTGGTAAATGCCGCTTTGGCCAAGCCTCATAAAGTAGCCGGGGAAGGCCAGTTTTTTAATTACTCGCAACAGGCGATATTTGCCATGCTCTCACATAAGATGCGCTCTTTTTTATCGATTCTCGGCATACTCATCGGTGTTACCGCAGTCATCGCCATGCTTGCCGTAGGGCAGGGGGCGAAGGAATCAATTGAAAAACAGCTCTCCAGCCTTGGGTCAAACCTTCTGATCGTTCATGCCGGATCATCAAAAGTGCACGGTATATCCACCGGGGCAGGCACAGTCACCCGTTTTACCTTTTTCGATGTTGCGGCTATCAGCAGGCTTAGCGATAAGATCAGCAGGCTATATCCTTCGATAACCGGGCGCGGACAGCTTGTTTACGCTAATAATAACTGGAATACACAGGTTGACGGCGTGGGGATAGATTTCCCCGAGATGCGCGCATCCGTTCCGGTCATCGGAAGATTTTTTACCGAACAGGAATTAAGGGCCAGGGAAAAAGTTGTGCTCCTTGGCACTACCGTAGCCCGCGAGCTCTTCGGGGATTTCAACCCTATCGGCCAGATCATCAAGATCAATCTTATTAATTTCAAAGTAATCGGAATTTTGCCCTCCAAAGGGGCAAGTACTTTTCGTGATCAGGATGATGTAGTGGTTATCCCTGTGACTACGGCAATGTATCGGGTCTTCGGCAAGCAGTATCTGGACGCGATTTTTGTCGAGGTGCGCAGTCCCGACTTAATAGATTCAGCTACGGAAGATATAACCAAGATCATCAATAAGCAGCATCGCCTTACCAAGGAGGATGAGGATACATATAGTATACGCAATATGGCGGAATTCAAAAAAACACTGGAAACTACAACCAAGGTCATGTCTTTACTGTTGGGCGCGATCGCGGCTATTTCGCTTCTTGTGGGAGGCATTGGAATCATGAACATAATGCTGGTCTCGGTAACGGAGCGCACGCGCGAAATCGGCCTGCGCAAGGCTATAGGCGCAAGCAAGAAAGATATACTGGCACAGTTTATTATCGAAGCAATATTAATGTCTATTATCGGAGGTGTCCTTGGGATTTTGCTGGGAACCGGCATCTCCAAGCTTTTCACTCTAGTCGCCGGATGGTCAGTGAAGGTTTCATTGTTCTCGGTTTTGCTTGCCACAGGTTTTTCTCTGGTGGTAGGATTAGTATTCGGGATTTGGCCGGCGCAAAAAGCCGCAAAGCTTGATCCCATAGAAGCATTAAGATACGAGTAATATCTTTATCCTTTTATCGTTCGTAACTAATATTCAAACTCGATGCAAAAAAAAACCCGCAGGATAATCTTTACTGTTTTTGCCAGCCTTGTTTCGCTCTACCTTTTATTTTGGGTAAGCGTCAATTTTTTTATTATCCCTAAAATAGTCGTTCCCAAGATTAAAGAATATTTGGCCACAAACGCAACCGGGCCACTTAAGATTAGCATCAAAGGAATTTCATTCCAGCCCCTGCGCGGTTTTGTGCTTAAGGATGTCAAGATTACGCTTTCCGGACAGAAACCCGGAAGCTATCTTCTTTGTTCCCGGCTTGTGGATATTGATTTGCATCTTGCCGCGTTGCTTTGGAAGCGGGTTACAGTTCATAACTTTAAGATGTGCGGGGTGCGTTTAAATATCAGCCGCGACAGGCAGGGTGCCTGGAACTTCGCCTCTCTTTTTAATCAGCCGGAACAAAAAGAGCAGAAGAAAGATAGCGAGACGACTTTGGTCATAGAGAAGTTCAGCATCGTAGACGGCCTGATAGATTACATTGATAGTCTTAAGCCGCAAAAGACCCTACAGCGCCAGTTTGTAAATGTGAATATGGTTTTGACCCAGCCCTCTGATAGCGAATATCAGGTCCAGATTTCCGGAGGTGCTAAGATAAAGACCCAGGAGTGGCTAAATGCCCAGATCGATTACAATAAGTCCGAGCAGGTTTTGCATGCGACGCTAAAGCTGGATACAGAGTTTTTAAACCGCTACTCCGAATATTATTTGGATGATTTTTTTAAGCCATGGAGTATCAGAGGCAAGGATCTTAGCCTGGCTGCGGAATTTAATTATAGCGCCGGGACGTTTATTGCCGAAGGCAGTTATACGATCAAAAAAGGGGCATTTAGTATAGGCGACTTACATATACTTGCGGATGCGGCGGTAAAGCATAAGCAGAAATTCGTCAAGTCAGGTTCCTCTGATAATTCTATTGAGGTAGGCGTATCTTTAAATAATCTTTCTTTGCTTTCAGGGCCGCGCCTTTTACTGGATAGTGGCGCCTCGGATCTGGTTATTACCAGGGAAGATGTTTCTATTAAGCGCTTAACAGGCCTGTTCAGGAATAGGCCGCTTGATGTGCAGGGTAAATATACTTTCAGACCTTCGCGGGATCTCTTTATCAGCGGAACTATGGGAGAGCTGGAAACAGATCTTAAAATGAACTTTCTTCCCGAGAACCGGGGCAGGCTTGACTGGAAAAATACGATACGCGATTCCTATATCAATATACAAGCCGATATCAGCGATGTCAGCAGCCAGGTTTTTAGCGCGCATATTGATACGGATATGCGGCTTGAGTATTTGCCGAAATTATTGCATACCGATAAGAGTAAAATCAAGGGTAGGGTTATTATCGTCGGAGATATACAAGGCGAACTTGATAAAACTGCGGTTACGCAGGGCGGCTTGTCAGTTACGGCGACAGATTTTACATTTTTAGGGCTAGAGCCGCTTAATTTGAGCACGACGCTGGATGTTCAAAGCGGAGCGCTTGCCGGGGATATTCCGGAGATTTCTTGGTGCGACGGTACGCTTTCCGGAAAACTGCTGTTTGATTTTGACCGCTGGGGCACTCAGGTGCGCTTAGACGACATAGACGCAAAGAAAATTATCAGTGATAAGCTTAAAAAAGAAGATTTCAGCGGGACGTTGAACGGTAATATTTCTGTGGTGGCGCCTTTTAATAATTTTGACGCTGCGCAAGGCGGCGGATATATTAAGTTAACCGACACCCAGCTGCGCTCCGCCCCTGTTGTTTCAGACGCGGAGAAGAGCATCCAAACCATCATAAAAGATTTTATTACTCCGGTATTTACGCGCGTCGAGGGAAACTTCGGCATCGACAACCGGAAAATAGTTGTTGAAAACGCCTATTGCTCATCTTCCACGCTGGATTTGGGGATTGCCGGGACTTATTCTTTTGACGGCGATGCCGATTTTACGGTTGGGGCCTCGTTTTTAAGCGGAGGTATTGTTAAGATGATACGACGCATCATTGTCCCTTTTACGATGAGCCTTGATCTTCTGGCTAACGGGATCCAGGTGCATATCACCGGCCGCGCCCCTAATTATAAATCGGAGACAAAAATTCAGCCCTCTGCCTGGTTCAAAGAATTTTTTAAGATCCTTAATAACCCGAACTCAAACAAATACACTCTGGATAAGCTTTGGTAGAGTAAAGCGTATTTCCCGGGGCTAGAATTATTTATGAGGCTAACTGTTTCTTAGTGTATAGAGGTTAAAATGAAGCTTACTGTATCCGTTGCGCAAATAGCAGTTGTTAATTCCGATCCCGAAGCCAATCTTAAGAAGGCAGATGCACTTATCGCCGAAGCCAGCCGCAGAAAAAGCGAGGTGATTTGTTTCCCGGAGATGTGGACCACCGGTTTTAACTGGGCAAATAATCAGCGCCTGGCACCGGGGCAGGAAGAGGTGGTTGAGCGGGTTGCCGCAATGGCCAAGCGCTATAACATTTGGATCAATGGCTCAATGCTTGCTTTAAATGAAGACGGTAAAATTGCCAATACCTCGATTTTATTTGATGCCAGCGGAAACCGGAAGGGGATATACCGCAAAATACATCTTTTCACCATGCTTCATGAGAACGAGCACATGGCGGCAGGAAATTCGCTATGCACAGTGGATACGCCATGGGGTCTGGTAGGGCTTTCGATCTGTTATGACATTCGCTTCCCGGAGCTATTCCGGGCCTATGCGCTTAAAGGGGTAAAGATAGTTTTCTCGCCGATGGCTTTTCCGCATCCGCGGCTGGAGCATTGGAAGGTGCTGGTGCGCGCCCGGGCAATCGAGAACCAGCTGTTTATGATCGGCGCCAATCAGGTCGGCAGTGAAGATTTCGGACCCGACGGCCGGGTTACCTATTTTGGCGATTCTGTGGTGATCGATCCCTGGGGCCAGACTGTTGTTGAGGCAGGCCAAACAGAAGAAGAGCTTTTGACTGCGACAATTGATGTTGATAAAGTCGATGAAGTAAGAAGTAAAATGAAAGTCCTGCAAGACCGCCGCCCCGACCTTTGGGGACGCTTCTGCCCATCTTAACCTCTTGGTTTATATAAAAATGGGGGTCAGAATGGGGGTCAGAATTAATTCTGACCCCCATTCTGCTGACCCCCATTACACTCCCGGACAAATTTCAATTTACTATCGTAACTTATTGATAGCCAACTAGTTAAATAGGCCAGAAGCGTCCCCAAGTTTGAGGTTTTTGACGATGTAGTAGGTGACTGAGAAAATGCCTGCCTCAAGGATGATCGTCGAGAAGGCAGCTCCCAGATAAGAGAAAAAGTGGATGAGGATGAAAATCAGGGGCAGGCCGATGAGCGCGGCAGTAACATGAATTTTCGAGAAAATATCCACCCGCTCAATAACCAGCAAAAATTGCACCCGAAAGGCGTTAGCGGTTATAAAGAATACTGAGATAAGAAGCAGACGAGTCGCTAAAACAACTTCCACGAATTCCCTTCCGCAGACAATCCGCACCATCCACGGAGTCAGCGCAAAGAAAACCGGCAGGACGATCAAATATACGGCAATGGTTTTATTCTGAATCGCGTGCATTAATTTTAGTGCACGCTCCTCGTTTTCGTTGAAGATTTTACTTATCCTAGGATATACCGCCTGCGTCAGGGAGGCCAGCGGAAACGTCTGGAGAAAATTCGCGATGCGCTCGGCAATGGAATAGTATCCGGTGATGATATTGTTTGTAAGCAGGCCCACGGCAAAGATGCGCGTCGAGGTGTAGGCGTTAATCGCTACTACCGAGGTAAAGGCATCCCAGCTTTCCGAGAGCTCATCTTTTATTTTCTCCGGAGATTGCACGATGAATTTCATTTTAAATTTCCGGAAAGCGATATAAAGGCCTCCGATCCCGCTGATCAGGGCAAACAGGGAGGTAAAGAAGGGTACCTTCAGGTAGTCCGCGGGGCTCTTTACGAAAATAAAGATGCACAGCGTGTAAAGCAGTCCGCAAACAATGTTGATCACAGATATGTATTTCATTTTCTCTTTGCCCTGCAGGAACCAGACGGGGAAAAACGTGTTCCCGATGACTACGCCGAAGCTGAAGAAATATACGAGGGCATCCTGGCGGAAGCGCGGGACATAATGTATCAGGGCCAGAAGAATGAGGAAGCTCAACGCCGCCAATAGGACTTTTGTGGACATGACCCTGGAGAATACCTGCCAGGTTTTTTTCTGCTGATTTCTTAGGAGGGATATTTTTCTGGTCGCAGTAAGGCTAAAGCCGTAATCGGTGACGATTAAGAAATACTGGATCAGTGACTGCGCAAAAGCGATGAGGCCGAATTTTTCCGGGCCGATCATTCTGATCAAATACGGCAGGACCAGGATCGGCAGCAGGTAATTGATGCTTTGCAGAGAACTTAAGGAGAAAAAGTTCTCCAGGATGGTTCTTAATTCCTCGGCCTTTATGACCTTGCGGTTAGCATTCATTATCTATAACTTACACTTTTGCGGCAAAGAAGTCAAGTGCAAGCCGGATGAATTTAGGCCTTGGACTCAAGTGCCTGTCTGTGGTAGAATAAAGTCAAATATAGATTGAAGCGCAAGGCAAAAAAAGTCAGGGAGGAAGATATGAAAAAAATAATTTTCTCTTCGGCATTTTTAATCACAGCATTATTATTTTTTTGTTTTCCGGTAAATGCCAAGGCTGTCAGCAAACCGGATACGGTATATGTGGCTGATTTTTTGTTGGATGCAAAAGCAGCGGCTCAGGATAGCGAAACCAGCTCCGGGCCGATACGGTCGATGCTGCAGAAGAGGTTGGCAAGTAAAGATGATCCTACGGCACGGGCGCAGGAATTGGTGGAGCTGTTGACAAAGTCGCTGGTCGAGCAGCTTAAAAGCCAAGGTATAACTTCCAGCCGGGCCTCGACCGCGGATATCCTGCCGCCGAAAGGATGGTTGATCCAGGGGGAATTTCTAGAGCTCGATGAAGGAGACCGTTTGCGTCGCGCAGCCATAGGTTTTGGAAGCGGAGCTGCCAAGATGCAGGTGAAGGTGGAGATAAACGACCTGGAAGATGAAGAGGGCGAGCCTTTTCTGGTCTTTGATTCCAGCGCTGACAGCGGCAAGGCCCCGGGCGGAGCAGTAGTGGCTGCGGCAACCAAGACCCCGTATGGGATGGCCGCGAAATTTGTTTTAGGCAAGAACGCCTCAACAAAAGACGTCGAGCATCTGGCCTCGCAGATAGCCTCCAGCATTCTCAAGTATATTAAGGAAAATAAGTTGATGTAACAGCAGCGTATCGACTTCTGTTTAGCTATAATTTTTTGCGGAAAAATAAAAAGGAGCTTTTGATGAATCTTAAATTTTTAGGGGTTATATGCGCGCTTATATTTTTGTTCTCCGGCTGCGCCACTTCCGGGGGTAGCGCAAAAGATAAAAACATCAAGACCTATACCGGAATTCTTGATTCAGACGGCGCAACCCAGCTGATCACCGTAGAGGATAAATCTGATACCGGGGCAGGCACAATAATCACAGTCAGCACGCGGGATAAAGCCAAGACGGTAATCGACACATTGACCCTTCCCTCTAAGGTAATAAAGTTTGAGCTGGTTGATCTGGATAAGAAAGGAATAAATCAGCTGGCAATATATTCTAGGTCTGAAAATAACGCTACGCACTTTCTGCTTTACCGCCTGAATAACAACCAGTTGACTAAAATGTTTGACGCTACCAGTGAGTTTGGGATAGTCTCCCAGTTTGAGGGCACCATCCCGCGGGTAAAGATCGGCAAGGCCAGGGCGATGCAGCAAAAGAATTCCCCTAATTTTGTCAACGACTGGGATACATGGGTCTGGACCGGAGAAAAGTTTATCAAAGAGCAGTAAGGATATTTTTGGTTTTGAATATTGCAGGAGGAGAAAGATGTCGTTACAGCAATTACTGTTATTGAAAGTCCCGTCACTTATATTGGGGATCATTATCGTAAGCAGTGCGGTCATTCTATCCGCTTTAGGATTACGCCTGGTTCGTCGTTCTATTTCCCACCACCGCCTAAAATTGCACAATGATGTGGCCGGCCCGATATTCGGTACGCTAGGCGTGGTTTATGCGGTGCTTCTCGCGTTTGCGGTAATTATCGTATGGGAGAATTTTGATAAATCCTCTTCAAATGTCAAGAAAGAGGCCAGCCGCCTGGTACAGCTAAGCCGCGATAGCGAGGCTTTTGCCCCCGAATTCGAAAAACAGATACATCTTATTTGCCATGAATACGCGCAGTCAGTTATTAACGACGAATGGCCGATGCTTGCCCAGGGTATCCCAAGCCCTAAAACCGAAGCGATATTGAATAGGATGTGGACGTTGTATACGCATTATCTACCCAAGAACATGACGGAAGAGTCATTTTATAAGGAGTCAGCGCGCAACTTAAATGAGCTGGGTGAATTGCGCATGACGCGCCTGGAAGACGCGCACACCGGAGTGCAGCCGATATTGTGGTTTGTTCTGGTTCTCGGGGGCGTGATCACCGTAGCCTTTACTTTTTTCTTCGGAACGGAGAACCTGCGGGCTCAGATGGTCATGACGATCATGCTTGCGGTTATTATCTCCCTGATCCTTTATACAATCCTTCTTATGGATTTCCCCTTTACCGGGGATATCTGTATTTCATCGGAGCCCTTCAGAAACATTTTGCTGTAATTTCCGCTTTTAATCATGCCTAAGCTCGCGGGGTTATTTTTTATAAGCCTATGGTTTATTTTTGGCGGTGCGGCCTGCGTTTCTGTGCAGACTAGCGCCCAGGAGCAACTGCATTTTAGCGCTTTTACTCAGAACATTTATCCGGCAAAATCGCTTGATGCTCCGGTAGATCTATTTTACAAAAACAGCCCGGCTAAAGATTACGATGTTATCGGAGAAATATCCGGCAGCGTCATCGGCAACGTGAGGGAGCTGTTGAAGGTGCGGGCGCGGCAGCTGGGAGCCGACGCGGTGATGATCGAGGAAACAACGATTGAGTCAAAAACTGAGCCGGCGGATCTGCGCGTAAGGCAGGGAGTTTTTCCGGGGGAGACCGAGCCGGTTTTTGTCCCGTCGTACTCGTATGATATTTTCAGCGTCAAAGCCAAGGCGGTCAAATATAAATAGGTTTTTGATAAAACTGTTGCAAAAGTCATAAAAAGTTGTTACATTTATACATATGGCTAAGAAACAGACGACAAAAAATTACGTGGCACAGTCACATCCGCGGTTTATCGATAAAAATATTCAGATCCCTTATTATAACCATCTGACAGCGGATATTATTACGGATCATCATATTGAGGACCCGGAAGAGGTAAAGAAGCTTCTTTTTGCCGCCGCGCGCAAAGCAAAGAATACCCCCATTAAAGCCATTGTCCATAAATTCTCTCCGCACGGCATTACCGGAGTGATTTTATTGGCGGAATCGCATATCGCCATCCACTCATGGCCGGAGCTAAATTACGTAGCTATCGATGTCTTCACCTGCGGCAAAAAAACCCAGCCCCGTAAGGCCCTCGAATATTTCAGGAAAAAATACAAAGCCAAGATCATCAAGATCCAGGAAATCAGAGAAGGATAAGTTCATGCCTAAAACTATCTCATTCAGCACCAAGGAATGGTTTTTTGAGAATATGTTTCCCGGGGTGCGCCGCTGTAAGACCGATGCCTTCCGCATCAAGAAATCGATCTTTCGCGGCAAGACCAAATACCAGGATATTTTTATTTTTGAGAGCCCGGGCTTCGGTAAAATACTGGTGTTGGACGGGATCATCCAGCTTTCAGAAAGCGACGAGTTTATCTACCATGAAATAATCGCCCATGTGCCGCTAATGACCCATCCGAATCCTAAGCGAATGCTGGTTATCGGCGGGGGAGACGGGGGCGTGTTGCGCGAGGCGGTTAAACACCCGCTTACTGATATGTATTTTGTGGATATTGACGAACAGGTCGTGGAAATGGCTAAGAAGCACATGCGTTTTATCAACAAAGGGTCTTTTGATGATAAGCGCGTCAAAATCAACTTTGAAGACGGCCGCACCTTTATCCGCAAGTTCAAAAACTTTTTTGATGTCATTGTGGTAGATTCAACTGATCCCGTCGGGCCGGGAAAGGTTTTGTTTGAAGGCTCTTTCTACAAAGACGTATTCGCGGCATTAAAATCAGACGGCATCGCCATGTTTCAGCTGGGGCCGTTTTTAGATTTCGACCTGATCGTGCGGCCGACCGCCAAGAAATTAGCCGCATTTGCCAAATACATAAATCCCGTGCGCTTAGCTATGCCCTCATATAGCTGCGGCAGCGAATACTGCTTTATGATGGCTTCAAAGAAGGTAAATCCGATCGCGGTGCCGCTGGCGGTATTGAAAAAACGCCTGCATAGCCGCCTTGGCCAAAAAGCAAAAACCCTTCGTTACTATACGCCTGAAGTGCATTTGGCAAGCCTGGCGATGCCGAAACTCTGGCAACTCAAATAATAATGAAACGCGGTTATAAAGTTTTAGTCCTTGGAAACGGCAGAATAGCCCGCGCAGTCACCTGCTATTTACAAAAAAATCCTTCCGTAAGTAAAGTAGTTTTAGAGCCTTGCCAGAGCCGGATCATTCCAGAAGAAAAAAACATCGCCAAGTATGATCTTTTGATCGGCGCTTTGCCGGGCGAACTGGGGCAGCTGCCTTTGCAATTAGCGCTGCGCCATCGCAAGAACCTGATCGATATCTCGGATGTCGAGCCGCAGGTTTATATCGGAAAAAGCCGCCAGGCCGTAAAGCGAGGGATTACCATCATTCCCTGTTGCGGGTTTGGCCCGGGCCTGATAAATTTTATTTTGGGCAAGGAGTTATCAAAAGCCAAGGGCATAAGAGAGGTTGAGATAAAGGCAGGATCGCTCTCGCCCCTAAAGAATTATTATCCTTTTTTATGGTGCTTTGAGGATTTGATCTTAGAACACCGCATCCCCTCCTGGCAGATCTTAAACGGTAAAATAAAAAAATTCAAGCCGTTTGACGGATATCAGAAGGAGAAATTCTTCGGTATTGAGGCGGAAAGCTATTTTGCCCAAAGCGGTTTTGAGAATATGATGCAGCAGCTGAAAGTAAACTATTTCGCCTTCAGAGTCGTGCGGCCGCTGGGCTTTCGGGAGTTCTTCGGTTATCTTGAGAGCGAGGGATTTCTTAAAAAAGAAACCATGCCGGTGACCAAGAATATCGTAGAGAAAGAAGTGCTGGAAAATATCACGCTTTCTACGATCAGGGTGAGCACAGGGAAAAAGAAAGCGACCTGGATTTTAAAGAGTGTTTCGCGAAAAGGCGAAAAGCTTAATTCCATGCAGAAGATCACCGCGGCCACTCCCGCTGCCATGGCAGAAGCGCTTCTTAAGGGTAAAGTAGGCCGGCGTGGGGTTGTTTTTATGGAAGACCTGGCTTTGGATGAAGTATTATTTAGGTACCTGCTTAAAGAAAACAAAAAAGCAGGGGTCATTATTTCAAGGCAGGCAGGTTAACTATGATTGTACATTCGTATCTCTCGAAAAAAGTCAAAGTCATTGCTTCTTCAGTTGATCGGCGCGGCGTGTTCGCCATTAAGCCCATCAAGAAGGGGGAGGTTATCGCCGTATTCGGAGGCCATATCATCACTCAGGCGGAATACAACGCGCTGGCGAAAAAGAAATTCAAAAATATTCACGACTACGCGATAAAGGTCGCTGACGGATTCTATATTGTCTCCTCAAAGGCAGGGGAGCTTGAGGATGACGATTTCTTTAATCACAGTTGCGATCCGAATATCGGGATGAAAGGGCACCTGGTGATGGAGGCAATGCGCGATATCCGCGCGAAAGAAGAGCTGACCTATGATTACGCGATGACTGATGCGGATATGCATTATGCCTTTAAATGTAATTGCGGGGCAAAGAATTGCCGTAAGCTGGTCAGGGGGATTGATTGGAAGCTGGCTAATTTGCAGCGAAAGTATAAGGGCTATTTTTCGGCGTTTGTGCAGGAAAAAATTGATTCTCTCAAAAAATAAGTGTATAATAATAAAATAGAATATAGCGATACAGGAGGGATATCTATGAGGATTTTACTGGTAGCGCTTACGGCTTTAATGATATCAGGCTGCGCCTTTATCGTTAAAGACGGAGAGAAGGAAAAATATTACGGGATTGATCAGGATCGCGGTTCTTCACTTATGCAGCAGGTCATTCAGAAACAGGAAGAAATAACCCCGATCTCAAAAAACGCAAAATAAGGGAGAGTTTTGAAAAAGACGAAGATTTTATCTCTGGCCCTGGCGTTATTTTTTATTTTAACGCTTAGCGCCTTTGCCCAGGCAGACGGGTTTCTGCAGCTTATCGATGCCAAGGGCGATGCGCAAATGCGTATTGCCAAAGGAAGCTGGATACCGGTTAAGGCCGGGACCGTGCTTTCTGAGCGCGACAGCCTGCGCACAAAAAAGGGCGGTTGGATAACCCTGGTTGTATTTGAAGACAAAGAAAAACAGATCGGCACAGTAGAACTTAAAGAAAATAGCTATCTTCGCCTAAAGGAGTTGCCTCAGAAAAACAAACCTGACCGGGGGGTCCTTCTGGACCTGGTTTTGGGAGAGGTTTTGGTCAAGGCAAAACCTCTGGTTTCAAAGGCGCCGTTTGAGGTAAAGACCCCCACATCGTTTGTGCGGGTAGACGGACAGGCGAGTTTTTCCGTGCAGGTTGAGAAGTTAGATTAGGGTTTTTTCGCGAGGATGGCGGAATGGCAGACGCGACAGTTTGAGGGGCTGTTGCCCGCAAGGGTGTGAGGGTTCAACTCCCTCTCCTCGCACTAAATTTGCTCCCTCTACCTTCAGGCAAATTTGTGCCGAAGCCTATCACGAAAATATCGAAGAGATTTTCGTGATGGTTAGGCGAGGCATAAAATATAGTCATGTAAGGGACAAAATTAACACCGAATCCATTTCGCCAGGATTCGATGTTTTGTTATTAGGAAAAATTTGTCCCGAAGCGTACCTCAAAAATATCGAAGACCCCTTTACGGGGGTCTGAGAAATTTTTGAGGTGATTACGCGAGGGGCAACCAAATATAGAAACCCCCGTACCAACAATATGTTGATACGGGGGTTTTATTTTATAGCCTTTTATTCCTTCCTCGTCCCATTCCGCCTGTCTTTGACATAAACACTTTTTTCCATCGCCTTAGCAAGCGTTTTTAATTCAGCTCCGATCTCACCTACTTCGGCGACGTGATTGATCTTGCGCTCTTCATTAGAGACTATGCCGATAGAGACGGTCAGAAGCGGGATTTTCTGTTCTTTGCCCTTCCGGTCCTTAGCGAAAATAAACCCTTTTTTCCTATCCGCCTCGCTGTAAAAGCTGGGGGCGGTTTTATCAAAATCAGAGATGATCTGATTGCTGATGTTTTCTGCTTTGTCGGGCGTGGTCACTACCACATAATCATCTCCTCCGATGTGGCCGATAAAATCGTTGGTGTTTCCCTGCTCCTGGACTGAGCGGATGAGTATGCGCGCGGTCTCTTTGATCACCTCATCTCCGTGTTCAAATCCGTATTTATCGTTGTAGGATTTAAACTTGTCCAGATCGATATAGCATACCGAGAATATAGATTTACTTTCCAGCCTCTGCGAGAGCTCGTTTAAGATGGAAACGTTTCCCGGCAAGCGGGTGAGGGGATTGGCCTCCAGGTCGCGCTCGGTGCGGCGCAGGATCATGCGGATGCGCGCCAGCAGTTCTTTAGGCTCAAATGGTTTGACGATATAGTCATCGGCTCCGGCGTCAATGCCGTTTACCTTGTCGCTGATATCACCTTTGCCGGTCACCATTATAATAGGTAAGTGGCTTAGCAGCAGGTCCTTCTTGACCCTGCGGCAGACTTCGCGGCCGTCAAGCTTAGGCATCTTGTAATCCAGCAGGACCAGATTCGGAGGCTTGGAGTTGATAAGCTTAAGCGCTTCTTCGCCGTCCTTGGCCTCGATCACCTCGTAGTTTTCTTCGGAGAGGGTAAGCTTTAACACGTCCCGGATGTCCGGGTCGTCATCAACTATTAATATGCGTATTCCCATAGTTTACTCCGGTTAATTGCCCGTTAAATCACAAATCACAAATTCCAATATACAAACAATTCACAATATCAAATGACCAAAATCAAAAAAGATTTTATTTTGGAATTGCAATTTTGGAATTGGGTATTATTTGTGATTTGTAATTTGTGCATTGGAATTTTAATTTTTGTATTACGATTTAGTTTACACGCGGCAGCGTAAAGCTGAAGGTGCTGCCGGAATCAACTTTGCTTTTTACCCAGATCTTTCCGCCGTGGGCTTCCACGATGTGTTTTACCAGAGACAGCCCAAGTCCGGTCCCTTTTACTTCCTGATTGATCGGGTTGTCCACGCGGTAAAATTCATCGAATATCGCTTCCAGTGAATGCTCAGGCATGCCGCAGCCGTTGTCCGAGATATCCACCTGTACCATTTTTTCCGCAGGCGCCGTGCGCACTGTGATCTTGCCTTTTGTGGGGGTGAATTTTATCGAGTTTCCGATGATATTGATGAAGACGCGCTCAATCTGATTGCGGTCGCAAAAAACCGCGTTGCAATTTTCCGGGATATCGGCACTGAATTTTATCTGTTTTTCTTTCATCTGTACAGCCAGCAGATCGCCGATTTTATCAACGATCTCTTTGAGCGATAGCGGTTCCTGCTTCATGGTCATTTTTCCTGATTCGATGCGCGCGATATCAAGCAGGTCATTAACCATATGCACCAACTCGTCGCTGTGGCGGTTTATTTTCTCCAGCCGTGTCTTTACCTCCGGGGGGATATCGCCGAGTTTTCCGGCAAGCAGTATCGCGGCGTAGCCCTTGACCGAGGTTAGAGGAGTGCGCAGCTCATGCGAGACGCTTGAAATAAAATCACTCTTGCGTTTGCTGATTTTCTGCACATCATCTAAGACCTGGGAAAGCTCGCGCGTGCGTTCTTCGACTTTCTTTTCAAGCTCCTGTTGGGCCTTCCAGGTTTTTTCAAAAAGCCGGGCGTTCTCCAGCGCCTGGCCGATCTGGCCGGAGAGGATGGTAAAAAGTTCTTCATCTCCTTCGGTGATAACGATATCAAGATTTTCCGTGCCGGCGAAAAGAAGGCCTTTATTTCCCTCACGGGGCAAAATCGGCGAGATAACAAAGGAGCTGACATGTAAGATGCGGTGCATCTGTTCTTTTAGGAGTGCTGCTCCGGAAATCGAGGATATAGTCTTGCCGTTTTGTATGGCGCGCAGGAAAAAGTCTTTATTGGCCTCGACAAAAGAGGAGATGGTGGCAAGCCCGCTTTCCGAGTAACCGTTGCTTAGGCAAGAGGAGAATTTCTTTAATTGGTCATCCCAGAGCAAGACCAGCGCTTTTTCTACTCCCAGATCCTCAAGGATCTCAGGTTCGATATTGGCAAAGACCTGGCTTTCTTCGAGAGTGGTGCTGATGGCGCGGGAGAGCCGCTGCAGCGCGTAGAGGCCGCCGATTTTTTTATCCAGCTCTTCCTGCGTTTTGTTTAATTCAATGTCGGTACGCACGATGAGCTTTGCCTGTTCGTCCATGTCGTCGAGCGATTCCTGCAGGCTCCGGGTTTTTCCCCGCAGAGTTTTTATCTGCTGCATTTTCCAGGCAAGGAATGCACCTAAGCCCAGCAATGCCACGATCCCGATGAGGCTGATGAACAGGTTAGTTTCTGTCATAATTATTCCGCAAACCCTACAATGGTGATCGTCTGACTATGCAAGTAAGTCTTACCTAAATAATTAATCGCTCCCAGAGGCGCATGTTCTCCGTAGGTAAAAATCCCCAGCACGGGGACATCTTTTCCAAAACCGTTTTTGATGATCTCCCGTTCTTTGGCGATCTGTCTTCCCAGTAAAGCGTAGCGCGATGCGCCTTCGAAGACAAGCGCAAATTTGATCCTGCGTCCGGCAGTGTTCTTTTTTACGTCATCGATCGCGCGCTGCGTTGCCTCAAGGCAGGATTCTTTGGTGCCGATCATGAGCCTGATGGTGCTGCCTTGCGGTACATCGCCGCGAAAGATCAACGCGCCATCCTTGATCCTAGCGACGTTTCTTAGCAGATATTCTTTTTCCTGCGGCAGGCGCAGCCCTACCGGATAAAACATGGTGATGCGTTTCAGGTCTTTTTTAAGCTCCGCGTTATCCTTGGCGAAATATGATTCATAGACCTCTGATGCGGGAAGCCCGTCGATCTCATAGGCTATGTTTGCCTGTGATTTGGTGATACGGCGCGGTTTCCCCAGCGGCTTCCAGCCGTGGTGGATGCCTAGGCCGAAATTGAACTTTCCTCCGAAGAGGACTCCGCAGGCGGCGTCGCTGTAGACAGCGTCGTTAAAATATACATATGTGCGTTCAAAACTAAGATTATCCGATGCCAGCGCGCCGATCACCGGAAAGCTTCTTCCCAGTTTTTCCTGCAGGCCAAAGATAAATTCGGAAGAATTATTCATCAGTCCGTCGCAGAAAATAAGGCTTAGGTTGCGCCGGACCTCTTTGAAGGCGTAGAGCAGCTTTTCCCCCAGCTCTTCTCCGGATGCCAAAGCACCTTTTTTGCTTATGTCATTGACGAAGGAATGATTGAAATGCACCCCTTCGGGTATGTGAAAGAGCATGATCCCCAGCCCGTACTTAAATATTCCCTGGTTACATATCAGCGCCAGGCTGCTGCAGCCAAGCAGCGGAATTTCGCCCAGGAGAGAGTGGATTGTTTTAAAGACGACCGGATGCGCGAATTCTACCGAGCAAAAGACTATCGCCAGGTTGATCCGTTCCTTGGGTATGCGCAAGCGCGCCCGCTCCACTGCTTCGCGTGTTGCCTGGATGTGGTCGCGCGCGGTGCTGATGCCGGTTCCGATAAGCATATGCCGTCCTTCAAGTAAAATACTAACATAATTTCGAGGAGGGTCAATAAAATTATTGACCCAGCACCTTCTTTATACTAGAATACTTCTATCTTACATTAATCTTTAGAGAAAAATAGATGGAATAAGCTGTTAAGAAGGTGCGGGGTTGACTAAAGCCCCGCATATAGTACAATAATTTACGTCAATCAGGCAGATGAGTAGCCTTGCTATCTTGTTCTGCCTATATATAGGTACGAAGAATATTAGAAGTTAAATTTAAAGTCTAAAATTCAAAATTCTCCCGCCAAGCAATATAAATCGAGGGCGGGATCCCGCCTAGAACTAAATGGGTAGCGGGAAAAACAAGCTCAAAGGCCAAATTTTAAAATTTAAATTTTAGACTTTTAATTTATTTTGAATTTTTTACTTTAGACTTTGAATTTGCTACTACGGCCCCATCGTCTAGCCTGGTCTAGGACGCGTGGTTCTCAGCCACTAAACACCGGTTCAAATCCGGTTGGGGCTACCAAGTTTTGCCAAAGGCAAAACTTGGTGCCTACCCTTGTTATAAAGTTCCGGTTCCCCCTCGCCTAAGCGCTTGTCAATTTCTTCGAAATTGACTTCGCAGGCTTCGGGGTCAATTCGTGGACGCCCCTTTCAGGGGCTACGCTTTATGTTCACTTCGTTCCATAAAGCGTCCACTCATTGAAAATCCGGTTGGGGCTATGGTTCGACGCGGCCCGCCTAACGGCGGGCCTTGCTCACCATGCATCGCGGCGAACCATCCTGAGCAAGCGAACGAAGTGAGCGCGTCGAAGGAAAGAGCATTGTTTAAAACGAGATTTCAGTCCTTAGTTGTTAACAAGCTTTACCCGACTCGTTGACGCTCAAAAATTATCGAAGAGAATTTTGGGGTATCTTACGAGGCGGTAAGTTTACGCAACAGATGGTTCAATCGCTTAACTATCGGCATCTTCACTATGGAATTAGACCAGCTTGTATTGAGGAAGTAGTGCAATAAATTGGTTTTAGACTTGTCCCAAGCTTCCATGTTTTCAAATAGTTACGATGGGAGCGGAAGATAGTATATAATTAAAAAAAACTCTTGCAATTTCCTCTAGTTTATGTTAAAAATATAACAATAACCGGAGACCGAATGCGCGAACATTTAAGCTTTTTAAACACATCCAGTGCGGTAGTGAAAATTACTGCCTGGATTTTTTTGTTTTTCGGTTGCGTCGGAGGCGCCGGAATCTTTCTGGGGCTGGTTCCTGGTGAGGCGCGCTGGCGCGGGCTTATTGTCCTGGCGATATTCTTTTTTATTTTCTGTTTTCTCTACCTTATTGCCAAGATCGCGGATTTGCTGGTTGAAATAATCAACGATATCAAGAAAGAATAATTAAGGAGTCCATATTGAAAAATAAATTTGCTCTGGGGGTACTTGCCGTATTGACCGCAGCAGCCCTTATCGGCTGCGATAAGATTAATTTCTTTAATCTCGGCAATAAGGAAAAGGCTCAATCATCGTCTGGGCCGGAGAGCGCTTTAAAAGGCACGCCTATCGGCAAGGTCAATGGTATGTCTATCGACCAGGAGGACCTGGATCTTTATATCGAGATTTACAACTCTCAGGTCCCCGAGAATCAGCCGGAAAAGAAGATCTCCGCGCGCAATCAGAAGCTGGATATATTAAAGAACGATATGGTCCGCCGTACTTTACTATATCAGGAGGCGTTACGCAGAGGGCTGGATAAGAACGATGACATTGTAAAAGCCCTGGATAAAGGAAGGCGGGCTCTGCAAAAAGATAAAATGGACCTTTTGATCCTACAGCTTGCTAAAGATGAAACGGATAAAGTCGATGTGTCATCTAAGGAAATCGAGGACGCGTACAATCAATATAAAGAGCAGTTTAAGGAGCCGGAAGAGCGCCAGTTGCGCGAGATCGTTGTCTCCAGTGAACAGGATGCCAAGGATATACTTATACAGTTGCTGCAGGGAGCTGATTTTGCCACACTTGCCAAGGATCGTTCCAAGGCCTTAACTGCTAAGGATGGAGGAGACACCGGTTTTATCCAGCGGGGAAAAAGATCGGCGCAGTTTGATGCGGTTGCTTTTTCCGATACACTGGATGTCGGCAGGAACAGCAGTATTTTTAAAGACAAAGACGGCTACTGCGTCCTTAAGTTGGAAGCCAAGCGCGGCGGCAAACAGAAATCGCTTAATGAGATGTGGGAGGATATTAAGAATACGCTGTTATTCCTGAAGCGTCAGCAGAAACTGGAGTCGCTTTTTAAGAAACTTAACCAGGAAGCAAAAACCGAAATATACGAAGGGGAGATGAGGTAAGTGCAAAAAAAACATATTATTATTATCGCCGGAGCAATTGCAGGTATTATCGCTGTTGTACTTGTGGCAACGCAGATGCAGGAAATAAAGCGGTCCGAGGAGATCAAGCGTAAGAAAGAGCTTGCCAAGGCCAGGCAGAATCAGGTAAGCGTGCTTGTCGCCCGCCAGGATATTTCTGCCGGCACGACATTGCAGCCTACTATGTTTGAGTCCGCGATCGTTCCCAGGGACTATGTGCAGCCGCAGGCAGCCAGCACTTTGGACAGGGTCGCCGGCATGGTCGCCGTAGCGCCTATCGCCGCCGGAGAACAGATAAGCCTCACCAAACTTACCACTCCTACCAATACCGATATGGAGCGTATGTCTAAGCCTAAAGATTTGGCATCGCTTACGCCCGTAGGCAAAAGAGCGGTTCCTGTTGTTCCGGAGAATATCTCGGATATTATGAATCTGCTTAAGCCCGGCGATTACATCGATGTGATCGCGGTTCTGCCGATTCCGGTGCAGAGTAAGGATCCAGCCGCTAAACAGACGACACAACAGACCATCCTGCCGGTTTTCCAGAATGTGTTAGTCCTGGCTGTGGGCGAAGAGACCAGCCCCAGCCGTGCGCAGTCACAGCAGAAATCAGGCAGCGCCAAGAAAGCACAGATGATCACCCTTGCGCTCTCCCCTAAAGAAGCCAGTATTATTACGTTTTTGCAGGAGCAGGGCAAGATCAGGATTTCCATGCGCTCAACAGATGATACCCAGATAGAGCCGATGCAGCCGATCACCTGGGAAAATATACTTGAATTTTTACCGGGGGGAGAAAAAGATAAAGAGGCCCCTGAAACCATAGAAATCTACAGGGGGATGAGCAAAGAAAAGATCCCCGTGTCGAAATAAAAAAAAGGAAGAGCATACGCATGAAAAAAATTCTTTTTACCGCATTCGTAATCGCTGCAGCAGTATGTGCGTTACCGGGCGCTAATTATTCCCAGGATTCAAAGGGCGAAGAGGTGAAGCTCTACATGGGACAGATCAAGCTTATCACCACCAGTAACCCTCAGCGCATTGTGGTGGGAAATCCGGCGATTGCGGATGTTGTCCAGGTCAGTAAAAACGAGATCACCTTAAGCCCTAAATCCCCCGGCACGACTTCCTTTGCCTATTGGGATAATTACGGCGAGCAGTCTTATATATTAAAGGTATTTGCCGAAGATATGATCGAGGTTAAGCGCAGAGTGGATAACGCCCTTAGTAAGCTTAACCTGCGTGATATTTCCACTAAAGCGGAAGAGGATGAAGGAAAGATCTATTTATTAGGTAAGGTTAAGACCAAAGAAGAAAAAGACCGCATGAGTCTTGTGCTTGGACCGTTAAAAGATAAGACCGTTGACCTGGTTACTATCAAGGAAGAAGAGACGGTTTTAGAGATGGATGTCCAAGTTTTGGAATTAGCCAAGGGGGCAAGCAGCGACTTAGGCTTTACCTGGCCCGGAGCTTTTGGCCCTATTAATATTACCGATGCTTCTAATCCGGTGACCAACGCCGTAGGCTTCGCGCAGGTCTGGACTATGAACGCCTTTACCCGAGGCGCTCTTAGTTTTAGCTGGAAGCTTGATACCCTGATTCAGGAGGGCAAGGCGCGGATCCTTTCCCGCCCCAGGCTTTCCACCCAAAGTTGCAAGGAAGCGAAACTGCTCGTAGGAGGAGAAGTCCCGGTGTTAAGCTCGACGCTTAGCCAGGGCGGATCAGTGGGAACAACACCTTCAGCCACGCCCGGCACCGTTGAATACAAAGAATACGGTATTACTTTAAAGATCAAGCCGTGTGTGGAAGAGAACCGCCGCATTCATCTTAACTTATTTGTAGAGGTCAGTGAATTAGGAGACACCGTTAAGACCGATTATGCCCTGGCCTATACTTTTACCAAACGCAATGCCACTACCGAGCTTTACTTAAACGACGGCGAGACCATGGCAATCGGCGGATTGATCAAGCAGAAAGACTCAGAGACGCTGCGTAAGTTTCCCTGGCTTGCTGATCTGCCGGTCTTAGGTCTGTTTTTCCGTAAGAAATCCACCATGGATGGCGGCGGTTCGGAAAAACGAGAAGATGCGGAACTCTTTATTACTCTGACCCCGCACATCGTTGCAGAGCCGAAGCCGGCCACAGAGTTAAAGAAAGATATCAAGCCGAATATCCCCGCGGCTGTTGAAGATGAAATGTTAGATCCGGTTTCCCGCTACAGTAGAATTATCCAGGATAGAATACTGGAAAGATTGATGTATCCTGCAACGGCTAAGTCTGCCGGTTTCCAAGGAACTACAGTGCTGGGCCTGAAGTTTTCTTTTCGCGGAGAACTCCAGGATTCAGTGGTCAAGCGCTCCTCCGGATACAAGATCCTCGACGACAACGCGCTTGCGGTAGCCAAGGGGATCCCCACGTACCCACCTTTTCCGTCCACAATTGAAGATAAGGAACTCTGGATAAACGTTCCTATAATCTATCAATTAGATTAAACAATGGCCAGGATCATAGTTTTTTTCAGCACTAAAGGCGGCGTCGGTAAGACTTTGATCGCCGCTAATATAGCTGTGGCTTTGGGTAAAGAACAGGGAAAGCGCGTGTGTCTGCTTGACCTTGACCTGCAGGCCCCCGGAGACATGGCGCGCATGCTCGATATCGCATCGCCAAAGTCGATGGTGGATATGATGGCGCACCTGAAGGCGCAGCCGGGGACGCTAAAGAAGTATGAGTATGTCGTCAAGACCGTCCACGGGATTGATTTTCTCACCAGCATGCTCAAGCCTCAGCAGGCTGCGCAGTTTGATACCACCGGCATCCGCGAAGTCATCACCGTGCTTTCCCGCGATTACGATTATATCGTCATCGACGCCGGAAAAAGCTTCAATGAAAATTTTATCGCCGCCTTAAATCAGGCCAACCTTATCCTTTTAGTGACCACCCCGGATATTCTTTCTGTGTACCAGACTAAATGGGCGATGGATACTCTGCAATTCTTGCATTTTCCTCTTAGTATGGTAAAGCTGGTGCTAAACAGGGCGGAATCCGCCTCTAGCATCGGCTGGCAGGATATTAAAACTAATCTGCAGATCGACGTTATCGCCCAGGTTCCTTCGGAGGGAAAGATCGTCGGTTACGCGGTCAACCGCCGGGTCCCTGTGTTCCTGGATAGCCCCCGCTCAAAATTCTCTGTATCTATCTCAAAACTCTGTCAGCAGCTTGTCACTGAGCCTAAGCTTTACATCGAGCACCGGGAGCTGGATTCCATGCGCGTTAAGGAGGCCCGGATCGATAAGGCCGGAGATTTCTGGACAAAGCAGGGTATGGCCGAGGGTGGAGAGCTTGTTATCTTTGAAGAGACGGATGAAGTGCTCATGCTTAAGCGGCGTATCCACAGCCGCCTGATCGAAGAGCTGGACCTTAAGCGCCTGGACCTGAAGGTATTTTCGGATACGGTCAAGCGCAAGGAGTTGCGCGACAAGGCGCAGATGCTGGTGACTAACCTTTTAAGCGAGGAAGCTGGTAGCTTCATTTCTTCGGTTGATGAGCGCAGAAAACTGGTCAAAGAAATCCTGGATGAGGCGCTGGGCCTTGGCCCGCTGGAAGATCTGCTTTCCGATGTCAGTATCACCGATATCATGGTGAACAATAAGGATGAAATATATGTCGAGCGTTTCGGTAAGCTTGAGGTGACCAACAAGCGCTTTATCTCCAATGAACAGGTAAAGGTCATCATTGAGCGTATCATAGCGCCCATCGGCAGAAGGATCGATGAGTCTGTTCCGATGGTAGATGCCCGTCTTCCCGACGGCTCGCGTGTTAACGCGATCATCCCGCCGCTTTCCCTGCGCGGCCCGACGCTGACCATCAGGAAGTTCAGGAAAGAAAGATTTAAAACCGAGGAATTGATCGGTTTCCATAGCTTAAGCCAGTATATGGCGGATTTTATACGGGCAGCGGTCCTCTGCCGAAAGAATGTCATTGTCTCCGGAGGAACGGGTTCCGGAAAGACGACCATCTTAAATGTTTTGTCAGCTTTTATCCCGAACTATGAGCGCATCATCACTATTGAGGATGCGGCGGAATTGCGTCTGCACCAGGAGCACTGGCTGCGGCTTGAGTCCCGGCCGCCGAACATCGAGGGCAAAGGCGCTATCACCATCCGCGATCTTTTCCGCAATACCTTAAGAATGCGCCCTGACCGTATCATCATCGGGGAGTGCCGCGGTATTGAGACACTGGATATGCTTCAGGCCATGAACACCGGCCACGACGGATCAATGACCACCATTCACGCTAACTCTACACAGGACGTATTGGCGCGCCTTGACTCGATGATCCTTATGTCCGGAGTGGAACTTCCTATCAGGGCGATCCGCGAAATGATCGCTTCGGCAATCGATGTCATCGTGCACACCGCGCGGCTTTCCGACGGTACGCGTAAGATCATCCAGATCACGGAACTCACCGGCATGAAAGATGAGATGCACATCGGTATGAAAGACATCTTTATGTTTAAGCAGACCGGTATGGACGCCCAGGGCTATATCATGGGCGAATTCGAGGCGACCGGCTACATCCCATCCTTCATGGAGGATATCAAGCTTAAGGGTATCCCTCTTCCCGAGAATATCTTCCGGGCCCGTTAATAATGCTCCTACAAAGAATTATCAATAAGACTAAAGGGACTGTCCTTGCGCAGAACGCCGTGGTCGCAGATAGTTTTCTGGTGCGGCTGATCGGCCTTATGGGCCAGAAGCAGCTTCCTCCGGAACGCGCTATGATCCTTAGCCCCTGCACATCGATCCATACGTTTTTCATGCGTTTTGATATCGATGTGCTCTTTGTGGATAAGGATAATAAGGTTATAGGGGTATGCGTTGCGATGAAACCATGGCGGGTAAGTCCGGTTTATTGGAAAAGCAAGTTTGTGGTTGAGTTGCCAAGCGGAATGATTGCCAGTACCTCTACTGCCCTTTCAGACGAAATTTCCTTACTCTAAAGCCTCCACCGTAGAAGCACAATTCCTTCCGCCTTCCTTGGATTTATACAATCCGTCGTCAGCGCGCTTAATCACTGAGTCTACGGTGTCATTTTGCCTGAAGATGGAAACGCCGAGGCTGACGGTTACCTGGTAGGTATTTTTTTCATCTTTAATGGTATGGGCCTCTATGTTCTTGCGCAGCTTATCCGCCACCACCAGCGCCTCTTTTATTCCGACTCCGCGAAGCAGCACGATCATTTCCTCTCCGCCGTAACGGGCTACCAGGTCAGAAGAACGCGTGGAAGTCTTTAAGACCGCGGAGACCTCTTTTAAGACCAGGTCTCCGATCTGATGTCCGTAGGTGTCGTTGAACTTCTTAAAGTGGTCGACGTCACTCATCACGATAGCGAATTTTTTTGTCGGGTCGTGTTTGGCCAGCACCAGCTCGGTTTCCAGCAGGAGTTTGAAATAGCGGATATTGTAGAGGCCGGTAAGCCCGTCGGTAACGGACATCTTGAAGAAGTTCTGCCGCTCCACGGCAATGCGCACAAAGTTATAAATCCCTATGATTGCGGTGCTAAGACCAAATCCCAGGAGTACGGTCGCGTAATCCATCAACCAGCCCGCTTTAAAGAGGAAGTAATTGCCTACGAAGTATCCGATAGCGATTATGATCAAAAGCAGGTTTTCCTTTAGCGGTTGATCTCCGCGGATAAGGAATGCCGGCAGGAGTGTCAGGAAAATGAGTGCCAGGATATTAAGAAATGCCGGGACAGGAAAGAGGAATTTATTCTCGATGATATTTCCGATAGTGGTGGCGACAATGCCGATGCCCGGATACTCCGGCTGCAGAGGGATGGGCTTGATATCGTAGAGCCCGACCGCGGTAAGGCCGACCAGGCAGATGCTGTCTTTAAAGTCTTTGCGCACGCTAGGCGGCAACTTGTTATCAAGCAGGTCTTTGTATTTTGCCAGTATATCAAGGACCGAAAGATGCCTGAAGGTATATTGCCATTTTCCTGACCAGTTGACCAGCGCGGAATAATTATCGTCGACAACCGGGATACGCAGCGACCGGTGCGGATTTTCGGCGATCAGGTAATGCGGTGAGATTTTTTTAAGTTCAAGGCCCAGGTAATCTAGCCCGATCTTTAAAGCAATATGCGGGTATGTGTTGCCGGCGTCCTGAAAAACAAGCGGTATCCGGCGGATGGTGCCGTCATCATCAGGAAAGATGTTTGTCGCTCCCGTCCCTTTGATATGCTCCTTAAAGGTTTTTATGGGCAAGAAAGCAGTGGCAATGTCAAATGCCGGAGCCTGCAGGGCAAAAGGCAGGTACACATTTTTACTTTGTTTTATGGCCTCGGTGAACAAAGCATCGTCTTCATCGCTTGAGGATTCCGAAAAGATGATATCGAAGTAGATGTATTTAGCTCCCAAATCGGTAAGCGCCCGGGCAAGGGCAGCTTCCCAGGTGCGTTTCCAAGGCCACCTGCCGATCTGGGTGATGTCATTATCGGTGATCTCGACAATAATAATGTGCTGGTTAGCGGGGGCAGAACCCCGTAATTGGAATAGGAGGTCAAGGCTGTTCTGCTCAAAGCCATGCAGCAGGCCCTGTTGGCGGATTACGAGTATCAGCAGGCAGATGATCCCGGCAAAAAGAATATTATAAAGGAAAGGTTTTTTTAGCTTCAAGGCGGATTTAGGGTGTTATTACTAAAAAGCGGCGAGAAAAAAGATTATTTCTTCTTGCCGCTTTTTAATACAAAAAAAGAAAACTTGTTGTGCACGTTGCGTCAGGACAGTTGATTATTCTACCGCTTTTACCGCTACTGAGAAGGTCGTACCCCGTACTGCGACGATAGATGTAGGGGTCTTTACCTCAAATTTTGATTTCTCAGAATGCAGTTTCTTAGCTTTGATCAGGACTTCGCCCAGCGCAAGGTCCAGGAGAGTTTTTTGGGTCGAATCTTTCTTGTTCTCCAGCAATTGGGCAAGCTTGATCTGGCTGTTTTCTTTTACTTCGCAGGTAGCTGTCTGTGCCATGCCGTCGACATTCAGGACTGCCCAGGAATTTGCTTTGGTGCGAAGTATGTCGCCCTCGCTTAACTTCATCCCTATCTGGCCGGGCACCCATTTTTTATCCTGCATGGTACGAACTTCCACGGTCCCACTCATGTCGCTGATTGACGCCACGCGTTTTGACTCTTGCGCATACGCGCAGGTAAAAAGAGCCAAGACTAAAATCATTATTCCCGCGTACTTTAAGGTCTTTGTCATATCTTCCTCCTTCTATAATAAATATACCACAATTTAAGTTCAAAAGCAATTGTATTTTTGATGCAAAAAATAGATGGAATTTCTTGTTATCCCTTAAAACCACACAGGTTACGTAAATCTTTTCTTGACAATTGTCCGACGCCCGCTATACTATTAACATCGAGGGCTGTAATTTTAGGACGGCCTAATTATCTATATTTATATACATTTATATGTCGCTTAAATCACAAAAAAAGAGTCTTTTGATCATCGGGCTTATAGCGGGTTTTGTCTTTATTGCATGCTCATTATATGCTCAGGTCCCTCCT
>CAYGZJ010000003.1:0-25181 GCA_964354335.1 uncultured Planctomycetales bacterium
TAAAAAGATCCAACCCCCAACGCTCATCGCATCTTCTCCGCCTGCAGCCGTTTCTTACGCCAGGCGATCTTGATCAAAACGCCCAGCAAAATGAATATCACCACCAACCCGATCCTGGTACCTAAGACAAACGGTTTATCAGCTACGGCAACGCTCTTCATAAAGATGATCGGGATCCACTCCTGAAAAAACCACATCCCTAATATAAGAAACAGAAACAGCGGGGTTATGTACTTGATGATAAATTTGTAGATCCCCGGCACGCGCATATCTGCCCCCCGATGGATCTCATCCCAGGCTTTATCCATACCGAAGACCCAGGCAAAAAGCACTGTCTCTATCGTCGCGAACAGCACCAGGAAAAACGTCCCCCCCCAGAAATCCAGCTCATCCACAACTCCTCTTCCTAAAAAGAATATCGCCGGCTGACAAAGGATAAAAGAAACAATCCCGAATATGGTGACCGCTTTTTTACGGTTGATATCAAACTCATCTTCAAGGAAGGCGACTGCCGGCTGGGCAAGTGAGACCGATGAGGTGATCCCGGCAAGAAAAAGCAGAAAAAACCACATAAAGCCAAACAGCGGAGCAAGCGGAAGTTTATTCAACACCATCGGCATAGTGACAAATCCTAAATTAAAAACACCTGAATTGGCGATGTTTTTAATATCCACCGGACCGAAAAAAACGAATGCCGCGGTAATGACAATACTGCCTCCTAAAACTACCTCGGCCAACTCATTGGCGCTAGAAGCGGTAAGACCCGAGAGCACGACATCATCACCTTTGGAAAGATAGCTTGCATAGGTAAGAATAACCCCGATACCCACCGAAAGCGTAAAAAATATCTGGCCTGCGGCCTCGAGCCAGACCTTGGCTGATTTTAATGCCGAAAAATCCGGATTCCACATAAACCCCAGGCCATTAACAACGCTCCAATCCGGCCGGGCAGGATCAGGAGCGCCCAGGGTCAGAACGCGGATCATCAGGAATAGGCCAAAGACAAATAGACAGGGCAGCGCCCATTTACACAGCTTCTCAATTCCTCCTTTAATACCATAATAAATAACCCATATATTGGCAAAAAAAGTAATCAGGAAAAATACATATGCCCAGCCAAGACTATGGAAGAACTGGTTCTTCTCAAGGCCCTGAAAACCAAGGAGAAAACTTTTCATGGTCGCCTGGTCCGCGATGCCGGCATATTTTCCGCTTATGGCAAAGAAACTGTACGCAAGAGTCCAGGCCTCTATATAGGTATAATATATAAATATAATCAGGGGGCCGAAGATACCGATAGCGCCGAAATATTTGATAAAACGGTTCTTCTGCCAGATGCTATGGAATATGCCCGGCGCCGTGCCGTGCTCAAAACCTCCTCCGTAACGGCCCAGGGTCCATTCTATCCACATTAACGGTATACCAAGTAATAGAAAAGAAATAAAATACGGGATCATGAAGGCGCCGCCGCCGTTTGCCGCCGCTTTTGCAGGAAAGCGCAGGAAATTACCTAGTCCTATGGCAGAACCTGCCACAGCCATGATGATCCCCAGGCGCGAGCCCCAGCTATCTCTTTTTTTCGCCAAACTCATAAAACCAACCCTCTAAGTTTTCGATTGTTTTGTTTACTTCCGGACTGATTGTATCGCCGAAAGAAATATCTTTCGGCTGAATCGCCAAAATAATTATATCGGCGGCCAAATTGTTTTTCAAGTAGTTTATGGCAAGGGAAAGAGAGGCGTTGTGCGTAGAAAAGAGGTTTACGGTCTGAAACTGGTCGCCTTCCAAAACCCTAAACTCTCCCGGCAGGCCGCCAAAATCAACCGCATCAATCATAACTACAGTTTCAGGCTTATCCTTGATGATTTTTCCGAGGTAATTCTCTGGAGCGGGCCCGGCATCGTAGGCCTTGAAAGGCATTTTGTCTTTAATGCGGCTTACCAAAAGCGAGCCGGCAGCATCATCGTTTCGCAGGCTGCTGCCGATGCCGAGGATAACAACATTACCCTGCAGATGGGCTTTGAGGTGTTCCAGGTCCTGCATTTACATTACTTTGAGCGCTTCCTGGATTATCGGCAGAACCCCTTCAACCTCATCCTTAGAAAGCCTGCCCATTTTGGCGAAGGTGAAATTACCTTCTTTGTCTTTTATGGCCCTGGTTATCTGCAGTTTCTTAGCGCCCTTGCGGTAGGAATGAACACTGACTACGATCTTTCCTTCGTCGTTTTCGAATTCCTTGGAAAACAACTCCTCATCCAACGTTGTATCGTATGGCATATCTTCCTCCTCCTTTTATACTATTTAAACTGAACTAAAAATTCAAAGTTTAAAACTCAAAATTTAAAACAAGGCTGAAATTTAAATTTTAAAACTTTAAATTTATTTTTCCCGCTACCTAATTAGTTCTAGGCGGGATCCCGCCTTAAATTTATATTTCTTGGCGGGAGAATTTTGAATTTTAGACTTTGTATTTAACTTCCTTTTTCCCGCTAAAATTTTTTACCATGTCGGTAAGGCCGGCTCTTATTGTACTCTATTTTCTTGCGCAGCGTCTCCTCTAAATCGATCCCCCGAGCGCCGCAATAATCAAAGATACGGATGCAGCAATCAGCCAGCTCCTCCGCCACATTCTCTTTGTGACCGTGATTACGCATCGCCTCAAGCGCCTCAGATAGTTCCGAATGCATCAGGGCGATGAGCTCACCATCATTGCGCTCTGCCTCCCACCAACCCTTTTTCCGGGCAATGCGATGGCATTCTTCTATATACCTGTTTATATCCCTGGACGGCTTTTTATTATTTAAAGAGATTGAGCGATTCTTTTTTTTCATCAGGAGGCCTCGTTTTTCTATTGTGTTCCAAATCATCTAATCCCACCTTTATTCTCTTGATTATGCGCTCTTTGGCATCAGAGCTGGGACTGGTAAACTCAACCTGCGTGTGCGTTGAGTCCGCCTGCGTAAAAAACAGGCCTACGGACGTCGTATCTGTTTCCGTCACATATATAGCGATCATGCCTTTTTTCTTATCTTGCGCATAAATATAGGCCCCTTGGGCAACCAGCGCCTTTTTTATTTTGTCCCAGCAGGCCTGATAGTCATAAGGGTATACCTCTTTAAGCGCATCCTTACGGCCATCCTCCAGGACCTGAGTGGAGACTCCGGCTACACACTTAAGGCCCTCACCGACCCTTGCGCACCCGGCCAGGCTTAATCCTAATAAAAAAATTATAATAACAGAAATCGATTGTCCTGCGCTCTTCATTACCCTGCTCCTTTTTCTACTCATTGACCAGCTGCCAGATCTTTTCCACGTTCTTGCGCGCCTCCGTTTCCCCGCGCTTGGCGAATTCAGCAGCCCTGTGCAACTCTAACCAGTATAACCCAGAAGTGTCCGGATGTAAAACAACATCTGCGAGCCGCGCCTCTTTCTCGGCAACCTCCGCCTGCAGGATCTCGACACTGCTAAATACGATATCCAGGATATTGGTCTTGAAGTTCTGGGCAATGTGTTCTTTGACCTTGGGCCACTGGCGTTTCCTTATTTCCTCCGGAATATTCACGGCAAGCTGTTCCTTTATCTTCTCGTACTGGCGCAGGATATCCTCGCGCGTAGGAGTGACATTGACCGCGATGATCTTTTTTATCCCCATCTTTAAAAGCGGCTCCGTAGGCAGCGGATTGATCACCCCCCCGTCAAAGAGCATCTCTTCCTTGAATTTAAAAGGCGCGAATATCCCGGGCATAGCGCAGCTTGCCATGATCGCATCAACCAGCAGGCCGCGGTCTAAAACCCGCGGCTCTTTACGCTTGACGTCGCTGGCGATAATTTTAAGCGGCAGCTTCACGTCATAAAAAGTTTTATTCCCCAGATGCCTCTTTAAGAATTTATGCAGCTTACTGCCTTTCATAAGTCCGAACCAGGGAAAGGTAAAATCCACCATCCCCAAGATATGCGTCGGGCCTTTGAATTCTTCCCTGACAATTTCAAGTATCTCATCAGCCGATTTCCCGGCTGCCCAAAGGCTGGCGATCACAGAGCCGATACTTGCTCCGGCGATGACATCAATGGGGATACGCTCCTCTTCGATGACCTTGAGCACCCCGATATGGCAGAAACCGTAACCAACGCCTACCCCGAGGACCAGTCCGACCAGACACTCTCCTAAATTTCTGGCGATCCGACGCACTGCCTTGGCATACTCAGAGTCCGGCCTGTCCAGGACCACACAGTCGCTTCCCTCAAAGTATATCTTCGGCAGCGTTGCGAAAACTGGCTTTTTTAAAATATCCACCTGCTGGCTGTGGCTGAGTTTCGAAGACTTATACTCATTGATGATGACTTTTATTTTTTCTTCGAAGAAGTTGAATTCATCCTTAAGCCGCTGCGTCAGGTTGACCGTACGCTCTAAGTCAACCGGATCGGGGCTGGTGAGAAGATGGATAAAATCTGACTGATTCAGTATGCCAAAAATACAGCGGTCCATAATGGAAGGCAGGTCTATAACCAGATAATGGTAATCGTTTACCAGAAGGCTTAATATAGCGACCAGCGGCTTGACGCAGGATTCTTCCTGCGGCTTATAGTAAAAGCACAATACATCCACCCCGAACTTGCTCTGGACGATAAAGCTGCGCGCCGCAGAAGGAGATTCGGTAAAAGAGGAAGAAAGATCAAAGACTTTCTGACCCTGGATTCCCAGGCGGCGGGGAAGGGTATGTTCACTTTCTAAGGGCGCGATATCCAGGATTATAACGGACTTGCGGGTCTCTTTCTTAAGGCTCAAAGCCAGATTAAGGGAATATATGGTTTTACCGGCCTGGGAATATGAACTGAAGGCCGATATGATCGTACTCTCAAAGATCGATTTCTGGTGGACATCCTTACGCTTGAGCCTGCGGGAAAGCGTGCGGCTTAAGTCAATACCGATTCGGGCGATCCTGTCGAGCAAATAATCGAAATCATCTTTCTCAATGACCAGGAGCAGGCAGTCGTTGATCGCCAGGGCGCTGACTGAATGAGGTTCATTGGTCAAGAGCGAAATGATGCCGAAGTATTTGCCGCGATGCAGGTATTCAAGGATTTTACGCTCGCCGGCTGCTGCCTGCGTGTGAATTTCGACTCTTCCCAGAACGATACAATAGAAAGCGCTAGGGCTAGAGCCTTGCGCATAGATAAGCGTGCCTTTTTTGTATTCGACTATCCTGGAGCGCTCTTTGACCAGATTAAGCTCGGCATCCGAGAGGCTGGCAAAAAGAGGTATCTGGCGCAACAGTAAATCTTTATTGATAATTTCCATTCTACTCCAATAGTCCGCTGCGGCAAACCTGGGCAAATTTAAAGGCGCTTTCGCGGGGTGTGCGTTTAAATGTCCGGTAATCCACATCAATCAGCCCGAAACGCGGGGTAAAACCCTTATCCCATTCATAATTATCAATCAGCGACCAGTAAATATATCCTAAAACACGCGCTCCCTCCTGCATCGCCGCATTTAGGCTTTTTAAATGCTCCCGGATATACTCCCAGCGCTGGGTATCGTCCTGCGTACAAATTCCGTTTTCCATGACAAAAAGCTTAAGATTATAGCGCCTGTGAAAAGCGGTAACGACCTCCTGTAAACCCTGCGGATAAATATCCCAACCCATGGAATTTTTGGGAAGAGTGCTATGGTTTTTGCGGCAGCTATCCAGCAATAAAGCGCGCATTCCCCAGCCTTCCACATCCACTAATCCCCGCGAATAATAATTCAGGCCGATAAAATCCATAGCCCTTGCCTTCATGAGCCTGTCCACAAATTCAAAATTGTAATATTTGTTGCGCAGGTAAACCCCCAGCCTGTTTCTGAGGGTCCGGCTGCAGGGAACAAAAGCCTGCACGTTCTTGGCAATACTTACCTCCGGAGGAAAAAGTTTATTCTTCTTGTACACATCGTGGATACAGCGATAGGCTGCGATATGCCCTTTGGTCAGGTTATCTGTCACCTGCCGGGCTTTCCTAAGCGAATGTTCCTGGGGAGGCCAGTCACCGATAATATAAGAGTAATACGTATAGACCATCGGCTCGTTGATGGTCACCCAGAAACGCACCTGCGGGGCCATCGCTGCTGAAATCTTCTCAACAAAACGCACAAAATAACGAGCCGCGTCCTTATGCGCCCAGCCGCCCATACGGCTAAACCAGATAGGATTAGTAAAATGGTGCAGGGTCACCAGCGGCTCCAGGCCGCGCTGGCGCAATGCGACGGCCACTTCGCAGTAGTGCGCTATCGCTTCCTGCGAAAACTCACCTTCAACAGGCTCAATGCGGCTCCATTCTACGGAGAAACGGTGGCTATTATGATGCAGCTGCTTTGCCAGATCAAAATCTTCCCGGTATAATTCATAACTGCGGCAGGCGCTGCCAGAAGGCTCCTTAGATCCTCCCTTTTGCTCCCAATCCCACCAATCGTTATTGGTGTTATTACCCTCTACCTGATGCGCAGAGGTGGCTGCGCCCCAGAGAAAATCTTGCGGAAAATTGATCATTGACTGATGAGTGGTTGGCGCATGCAATTTTAGGTTCGCTCTCCTGTCGGCGGTGAGGCGTTTTGTATTCTAAAATATTGCGTGCTCATTATTATATCATAAAAAAATCCCGCTTTAGTGAATTTTCCTAAAGCGGGAAATATTAGAGCCGATAAAGGCCTGCCACTTTCTTGCAGGCTTTCTTTCGGCAACCCAGCTACCTTATTACCCTTACTGCTTACTACCCCCTATTGCCTCACCTCTTTGCGGGGTACTGCTTTGTACAGGTAACGTAGGTCTGTGGCTTTGCGTCCCCGCCTTTCGACGGGTTTGCCTTTATCGGCTAATAAAACTATACCACAATTTCAGATACTTTTCAAGCAGGACCGGCCGGATAATTACTGCTTCGGCGACTCGGTAATGGCAGCGGAAACCAGATATTTGCCTAATGCCGCCCATGTCTTCGGGCCGACTTTACCGTCAGCGGTCAGGCCGTTGGCCTTCTGAAATTCCTCGATCGCCAACTTGCTCTTCGGACCGATCTTTCCGTCGACATTACCGGTATAATAACCGGCATTCTTAAGCGCGGTCTGAATCTCAATGGCAGTAGGTTTAGCGATAGTCGAAGGCATTTCTACGGGCTGTACCGGAGCCTGAACTGCCGGAGTGGAGGACTGTGTGACTGCAGCAGTCGGCTGGGTTTCCGTTGTTACGGGCCCGGTAGTTGCCGGTGCAGAGGTGTTAAGAGTGCTCAATGATTCCATAGATATTGCTTCCTGCGAATCTGTGCTTGCCTGTTTTTTCCCGCAACCGACCAGAACAACACCGAAAACTACTACTACCGCCAACGCCGCTACATACTTTTTCATCGCCTTCTCCTCTCTTACCTAGAAATTTATAATTGCGTAATATTATTCCTTCTTAGATGCTATTGTATCAAAATATCGCAGGAAATCAAATAAAATTTGCTTGCGATTCATTATATTTCCCGGATCGCAGGATAACGGCTGCTGATAACCAGAAAAAAGAGCGTACAGATAATACCGCTGGAAGCGATTGCCGCCGATACGCCCCAGATCTGGGCAACGCTTCCGGCGAATAAATTCCCAAAGGGCATGATCCCGGCAAAGGTGATCATAAAGATTCCCATCACCCGGCCGCGTAATTTATCAGGGACATTAGTCTGTAAGAGTGTATTTACCAAAGCGATGGCAGTGACACTTGAGCCTCCGGTAAAGACTAATACGATAAGCGAAAAAAGATATGACTTAGAAAAACCGAAGAGAATAAGTGAAATTGAAAAGATCATCGCCGAGGCGATGAGAAAATTGCCTTTCTTGCGGAAATCACCCAGGCGCGCCAGAAGCAATGCACCGCAGACAGCGCCCACTCCCGTAGCCGACATAAGCATCCCCAATCCCTTGATGCCCACATGCAGGATCCGCTCGGCAAAAATCGGCATCAGCATCACATAACCTACGCCAAAAAGGCTGACCACTGCCACCATCGAAACCAGCGCAAAGATCAAACGATGGTTTTTCACATAGACCAACCCTTCCTTGAGGTCCTTAAGCGCGCTATTACCCTGCTCAATTTCTTTTGTGCTGTTTATCTTGATAAGGAAAAGCGCGATGATCACCGCAAAAAAACTTATGCCGTTAAGATAAAAACATCCGCTCATGCCGATCGTAGCCACCAGAATACCCGCCAGGGCCGGACCGATAATACGGCTGGAGTTAAAGGCGACCGAATTTAGCGCGATGGCATTAGGCAGGTGCGTTTTTCCGACGAGCTCTACGATCATAGACTGCCTGCTGGGGGCGTCAAAAGCCATCACCACCCCGTTTAATAACGCGATAAGCATGATCTGCGCCGGGGTGATAAGCTTAAGATGAGTCAGTACCGCCAACAGAAAAGCCAGGATCATGAAAGAGATCTGGGTAATGATAAGGATGTTTTTTTTATTTACCCGGTCCGCCAATACTCCGGTAAAAAGCGACAAAAGAAACATCGGGATAGAGCTAAGGAAGCCGACAAAGCCCAAAAGGAATGCGGAATTTGTCAGCTGGAAAACCAGCCAGCTCTGGGCAGTTATCTGGATCCAGGAGCCGATAAGAGATACCAGCATGCCGAACCAGTAGATGCGGAAATTGCGGACTTTAAGAGACGAAAACATAGTATGATAAATTCAAAATATAAAACTCAAAATTCTCCCGCCAAGAAATTTAAATTCTAAGCGGGATCCCGCCTAGAACTAATTGGGTAGCGGGAAAAGCAAGTTTAAATCTTAAAATTTAAATTTTAAGACGCTCTGTTTTAAGCTTTGGATTTTAAACTTTGGCCTTGTTTTGAATTTTATATTTTAGACTTTGAATTTGGCGATAGTAAGAGTTATGATTTTAATACTGCTTCTCTGCGGCAACTAGGACAGATGACCTGGATCCGGCTGGCTCTACCGGCTATCTCTTTATCCTTGGGTAGGAATTTCTCTTTTAGCGCAAGGCCAAGTGAGCGTAAATAAAAAACTAAAAGCGATGAGTTAGCAAAGCATAAAGGCCCGAGCCTGTTGGCGACCCAACCCAGCTGATCTTTAGGGACGATTGGCTCACCGCAACAGTCGCAATGTGCGAACTCCTTTTCGATTACCTGCTTCAGATCCTCCCTTTTGCCGCATGTAGCTAAATCAAATTCCTGGGTAAGCCTAATACCTTTTTCAGTGGGGCAGTTCGCCTGACACTGACCGCAATAAATACAGACATCCCAACGCAGCGTCAGAATCCTTTTGGACCGTCCGCTTTTTGTTTGGTCTTCATAGCTTACCGCTCCCGTCGGACAAACCTGGGTACAGGCAGAGCAGCCCATACAATCATCCTGGGAGAATTCGGGTTTGCCCCTGAAACGCTCAAATGGAGTATGCGGCTCGTAAGGAAACCGGCTTGTATACGGCCCCTTGATCAGCGCCTTAATCGCCTCTCTTAGCTCTCTTAATTTCGGATATTTCATTTCCCCTACCTACTATATACTAACTACTACCTGCTGTTTTTTATATCTTCCTCATATTTATCGCAGACTGATTTCTCCCAGAGTTTTACTCCGGACTTATGCGCGCTTCTGGCCAGGACATGGGCGGAAACAGGCGCAGTCAAAACAAGGAATAAGATGCACAAAAGCGCCTTGATCCCGGCAGGAGAAAAACCTTTATACAAAAATAGCCCAAAAAGGATACTTGAGGTGCCTAATGTCACACATTTTATGGATGCGTGAAGACGGTTATAGACATCAGGAAACCTAAGCAGCCCGAGACACCCGATAAAATCAAAAATCAGGCCTATAACAATAAACACCATACCGAAGATTATATTCATTTTCTAGTCCTCAAACCTTCTGCCTTCTAAATACTTAGCCAGGGCAAGAATAGAAATAAAACTCTGTAATGCCCAGGCAATGGCGATATCGATATACCAGTCTCTGCCTGTGGGTATGCCTAAAATCGCGCAGAATCCGACGATAAGAATTCCGAAAATATCCACTGCCACAACCCTGTCTGCGGGAGTCGGCCCGCGCAAAACACGCGCCAGGCAGAATACGCCGCAAAAGATAAGAATAAAAAATACTCTTTTTAAGAAAACTGACTGCCATTCCAGCAATGAAGGAACGGGCAGAAAGAATATTCCCGCAAAAACAGCGATAATTGCGATTAAACCCAGGATCCAGCGCAGGTGCCTCACTCCGCCCTTCCTTTCCGAATCAAGACCTTATCCATGTGCATAATTAAAGTTATTTTTCTTAGAAAGGCATGGCTCATTCAAATATCCTCTTTAATATCCGTTCAAACCTGGAGACGATCTCCTGAGTAGCCTTCTCTATATCATCGCTTTTAACGTCGACCCAGTGCACGTAGAGTACACCGTTTTCCCGGTCAACGTCAACAGTCATAGTACCAGGTTTAAGTGTTAGGGTATTGGCCAGAAAAGTGATCCCGGTATCGGACTTAAGCGTCGTCCTTACTTTTACAATCCCCGGCTTAAGCGGCACATCCGGGTGGATGATCCGGTATGCCCCGTCGAGGTTGGCCTTAAAACATTCCCATAAAAATACCGGCACATAGTAAAAAATCCACAGGTAGCGGCTTGGCCTTTTAAAAATATTAGCCTGTTGCGGGAATATATCCGCGGTAAGCCAGGTCACCAACGCTCCCACAAAAAGGGCAATGAGCAGATTCTCGAGATTGACCGACCAGTTCAATAACAGCCAGAGTAAGAAACTTAAGCTAAATAGTACGATTTTGTTTTTTATCATCTAAGGGCTAGATCTTTATATCCGTTTCCCGCCAACAAAACATCAGCGGCTCTTTCCAGTATCACGCGCATACCGGGCATAAGCAATAGGCCTCCTGCGACACAAAGGAGTGCTAAAATAATCACACATAGGCTCATGCTTAAAGGCGCTTCCCTGACCTTATCTAAAGTACCTCGAAGCGCTCCGAAAAATGTCAGGCCTTGAAATCTTAAATAATACGCCAGGGTCACGATGCTGGCTAGCACCGCAATTAAAGCCAGAAGCGGATGCCCGGCCTGCACCGCAGCCAGAATGATCAAAAGCTTGCTCCAGAAACCGGCTAACGGAGGTATCCCGGATATAGACAGAGAACCGATAAGGCTGGTACACATGGTAATCGGCATGCGCTTACCCAGACCGCCTAACTTACTCATATCACGGGTGTCAGTGGCATACTCCACTGCGCCGCTATTTAAAAAAAGCAGAGATTTTGCGACAGCATGATTAACTAAATGAAAAAGACACCCAATAATAGCTAGCGGGGTGCCGATCCCCAAGGCAAAACTGATGTACCCAATCTGGCTGATAGTCGAATATGCAAGCATCCTCTTCATGTCGCGCTGTATAATAGCCAAAAGTGCGCCAATCACCATCGAAATAGCCCCCAGGATCAAAAGTACCGCCAGCGCTTTCTGAACAATTCCCAGGACATTAAACATGACCCTGGCCAGGGCATATATTCCCAATGTCTTGATCACTACGCCCGAAAGCATCGCTGAAATCGGAGCAGGAGCAGAAGGATGCGCGTCAGGAAGCCAGGAGTGGAAAGGAACGATCGCGGCCTTAAGCCCGAAGCCGACTAAGAATAAAACTACGACAAAATAAATAATCAACCCCGGCGGCTTGGCGGATAATACCGAACCCATATCCGCCATATTCAGCGTTGAGGTATAGCTATAAAGAAGTGCTATTCCAAGTAGTATGAAAACCGAAGCCATAGTCCCCATGATCGCGTATTTAAAAGCGGCTTCCAGGTCTTCTGTTTCCGTGCCAAAGGCGACCAGGGCATACGCGGATAAAGACGCGATCTCCAGGAACACATACAACGTAAACAAATCGCCGCTGACGATCACGCCGTTAAGGCCGGTGATCATCAGCATAAGCAATGAATAGAACTTCCAGGTGTCGGTATAACGGTTGATATAATGCAGGGAATAAACTACTACCAGAAGGCTTATCAGGTTCACGGTGACTAACATCAGGGTGCTTAAGGCGTCAAAGACCATGGTAACGCCAAACGGCGGTATCCACCCGCCGACATTATAGACAAAAATATTACCGGCCGCACTCTGCACAAATCCGGAGATTAAGATCGAAAACGCCAGAAGCAAGAAAGCCGCGCAGCAGGACAGGATATATCCGACAGGCTTGACCGTTCTTCCCAAAAGCACCACAAGAAAAGCCGCGCCCATAGGGACTGCGATAAATAATAGCGGAGATACTTGCATATTTTAAACTATCCTTTTAATTTCTTTATCTTGGTAATATCAAAGGAGCCGTATTTCTCATAGATTCTGACCGCGATCGCGGCGATCAGCATGATCACCGCCAGGCCTATTACTATCGTAGTCATTACCACGGCCTGGACAAGCGGGTCCACCATATTAAGGACCTGCTGATCCTTGGCAAAAATAGGAGCGCGCCCCTGCATACGGTAGCCGATCAGTATCAAAAACAGGTTAACGGCATACTCCATTATGGCCAGGCCAATAATGATCTTGATCAGATTTCTTTTGCGCGCCACTCCGTAAAGACCGACGCAAAAAAGCACAAAACATAAAAGATATATTTCCATAATTATTCCTTATCGCTCCCGGGATCAAACAGCGCCAGGGCTAAGAATATGACAAAAAGGCCCATCCCCACCATAAAACATACCGCAATATCATATACCGGCATAAAAGCAGAGCTAAAGATCCTGAATCTCTGCGCGCTAAGCGCGTAACTTTGTGCCTGATGTTTAGCCATAAAGTTAAACATCGCGGTCAGCAAAAAGACAACCCCTCCAACGCTCATTAAAATAAGGATCCTATTCCTGGTAAGCTTGGCCAAAGCCACATCTTTACCAAAGGCAAGCAGAATATGGATAAAAGAAAGTGCCACGATCACCCCTCCCGCGAATCCTCCCCCCGGACCCATGTGCCCATGCAGGGTGATATATATCCCGTATAAAAGGATAAGCCCGATAGTCAGGCGGGTGATGGTCTTAACGATAAGACTCATACCCGGCCGGTTATTTATCACGGATCTTACCTACCTTTCGCATCACCGCAAGAGCGCCGATAGCGGAAACGAAAATTATCACTGCCTCACCTAATGAATCCAGTCCCCTGAACTTTAGCGTTATCGCGGTGACGATATTAGCCGCTCCGGTAAGGCTCAGGCCTTTTTCTATATATTCCCCGGATACCCGCATCAGCGGAGCGCCAAATACCGGAAGCTCCTTTAGTGCAAAATAAATAAAAAGCATGAATGTGGCGACAAACATTATCATCGAAATCGTATTAAACAACCAGCGGCCGTCCTTGACTAACGGCAGGTCCTTATTGATAGTGGCGCGGATAAGTAAGATCAGGCACAGAAGCTCCACCACCAACTGGGTAATAGCGAGATTGGGCGCCTTCAAGACCAAGAACGCCAGGGACAAGCTTAAGCCCACCGCTCCCAGGGCGATCACGCTGGAAAGCAGATCATTGATCTCAAGCGCAGCCACTGCCGCGATAATCATGAATATTAAAAGTATGTATATTTCCATAATATTGCTATCCGCTTACTTTATGCACCAGAAAAATATTCCGACAGCTCCCAGCAAACACCAGACCAGGTACGTCGGTAATACGCCGTTATGCAGATACTGCAGCTTCTCGGAAACCCCCATTAAAAACACTCTGCCCTGCTCATAAATATCAAATTTACCGGCTTCCGCTTTCTTATAAATCGACGGCAGCGCGCCAAACTCTTTTACCGTTGTGTAGAAATCTACTCCGCTGACCCTATTTTCCTCGAGGCTAACCGGCTCACCTCCCACAAACATCGTATCCTGGCGGACTCCCCGCTTTATTCCGGCCGCCCTGATAAACAGCCACCCCAGCGCCAGAGCGATTACAATAAGTAACGCGGCAAGCCCGGAGTACCAGCTTCCGATAAAATCAACCCCGCCTAAAACCGGAAGAATAATATATTTCAGGGGGATCTGCGCCGCGAATACGCCAAAGATTATACAGAATGCCGCCAGGAACAAACAGGGAAATAACATGCTGCGGGGGACTTCGCGGATATCCCGATTAAGGGCCACAGCTGAAGGTTGACCAAGAAAAACGGCATGGATCAGTTTTACAAAGCTGGCTAAGGTCAGCGCAGAACCAAACATAGCGATGATTAAACAAAACACCCCGGTTGCGCGCATGGCAAAGCTAGCCGCGGAAAACTCGCTGATCAGGCCCTGATAAATCATCCATTTAGAGACAAAACCGTTAAAGGGCGGTATTCCGGAAATGGAAAGGCTGGCGACTAAGCAGGATATATAGGTAAAAGGCATCAGCTTAGCAAGCCCCCCTAATTTATCCAGCTCGGTAGTCTTGGCCCTATATTCCACATTGCCGCTGTTCAGGAATAAACAGGATTTATAGATGACGTTATTAAGCATGTGGAATATCCCTCCGGCAATACCGATGGGATTTCCTGTGCCGATACCTAAGACCATGTATCCGACCTGAGAGACCGCGTGATAACCCAGAAGCCTTTTCATATCATGCTGCACAAGGGCCATCATTACTGCCGCGAAAATAGTGAAAGCGCCCATAAGCATAAATAAAATATTTATAGCGACATTGGAGGCGAAAAGATTTAAGGTAAGCCGCGCCAACAGATAAATACCCAGCAGCTTGTCCAAAGAAGCAGGCAGGTATGCAGTCACCGGAACCGGGGCCACCTGCGCGCAGTCCGGAATCCAGGAATGAAAAGGCATGAGCCCCGCCTTGGCAAAACCGGCAACCGCCAGACAAAGAAAGGCGATAACGGACAAATAGCTATTCAATTCCAACCTTGCCGCTGACATGCTGAAGGTCCCGGAAAGCGCATAGATAATTCCAATACCCAAGAGCATCAGGGCATCTGATCCGCCAACGATAATAAAAGCTTTCTTTGCCGCCGGATTGGCTTTCTCCCCTCCCATATTGATCAACACATATAGGCTTAGGCCTAAAAATCCCCAGAGCACCAGAAGCAAAATCAGATTATCCGCCCAGGCAGCGCCCACAGCTGCCAGTCCGGTCAGGATAGTCCACAAATAGTACTGGAAATTCCGTGGCCTTCCTTGCATAAATTTCACTGAATAAGTAATAATAAGGACGCAAAAAACAGCGATAGCTATAATAACAAAGCTATTAAGTGCATCTAATCTAAAAAGTTGGCCCAAATTCATATTCATATAGTCCTAAAACCCCGTTATTCGATCTTCATCAAACTTTTGGCGATCTTTTTTGTATGGTAATAAATCGCGGCGGTAAAATCCAGCATATTAAGGAACATATTGCAGGCGATGGGAGTACAGGTCCCCTGGATGAGCCGCTGATTATGCCGCTGGCGATAACCATCGACTAAGGTATCAATATGCTCCTGGTTCCTGAGCACTTCCTGCACCATTTTATAATTATCTTTCTTAAGGACAGAGACTATCTCGCCAAGCGCATCTTCAGTCTTATGGTAGAGGATTTCGTATTCCTTGACTGCCTCGTCACTGAAAAGTAGGTCTTCCTGTATTTTTATCTGAACGCGCTCCAGAATATCCTTACAATAATCTCCGATAAGCTCCAGGTCTCCTACCACGTCGACATAGTGGCTTATATTTTCCCGCTCCTTCTCACTGGCGCAAGCCCTGCCCAAGGCGATCAGATCCGTGGTTATTTCTTTCTCCAGCTCATTGACTTTGTTCTCAACAGCCAGTATCGGGTGGATAAGATCTTCATCGTGCTTCATAAAGGTGCGGAAGGTATCCTGCCACATACCAAAGACCAGTTCAGACATTTCCCGGATCCTTAATTTAATACGCTTGAGTTCTGCCATCGATAAAAGCCTCTTTTATTTTATTGGTTTTTTCCTGCGATAATTTTATCAGGTCCCAGCCGTTCATGATCTTCTGGTTGTCTGGTTTGCGCATCACCGCCACTCTCTCTGTACAGCAATAACAGGGATCGACCGCGGCCAGGGTGATGGTGGCATCCGAAATAGTGCCGCCGACACAGGCGACTTTATTTGAAGCCACATTCATAAAACTGGGTGCCCGTATTTTATGCCGCACCGGCCGGTTGGTCCCGTCGCTTTTTATATAATGAAAACACTCCCCGCGCGGCGCCTCGACCCTGCCGATCCCCTCGCCCGGAGGGATATCCTTGACATCGGCATCAATAGGGCCTCTGGGCATCTTGTCCAGGCACTGCCGGATGATGCTTACGCTTTCGTACATCTCCAAAATCCGTATCACGGTCTTGGCGAAGATATCCCCCTCTTTCTCAATGATGACATTCCAGTCAATGCGGTCAAAAACTCCGTAGGGCTCATCCCTGCGCACATCCATATTTACCCCTGAGGCGCGCGCAGTCGGCCCGACAACGCACCAGTCAATCGCCTGCTGTTTAGTCAGGATCCCTACGCCTTTCAGGCGTGCCTGAATGACCGGATCATCCATTACCGCGCCCTTAAACATCTTAAGGGCGGGGACCAATTCATCCAGCGTCTTCTTTAATATAGGAATATCCTCATCTTTTATGTCCCTGCGCACTCCTCCCACTTTATACATGGCGTAGTTATTCCTATTTCCGGTGACCATTTCAAAACAGTCCAGCACCGGTTCGCGGTATTTCCATGCCCACATCCAGACAGTATTGTAGCCGATAAAATGTCCGGCAAGCCCCAGCCAAAGCAAGTGGCTATGAATGCGCTGTAATTCGTCAATAATAGTGCGGATGTAAAGGGCGCGCTCAGGCACAACATGTGCTTCACCGCCTAACAAATCTTCAACTGCCAAAACAAAAGCATAGGGATGACTTGAAGAACAAATCCCGCAAATGCGCTCGACCAGAAAGGCTATCTGGTCGTAGTGCTTTGCCTCGGAGAGCTTTTCAATCCCGCGGTGGTTATAGCCGATGATAATATCTATATCAACGACCTTTTCCCCTTCCACATAGAGCTGGAAAAACTCCGGTTCTTCCTGCAGAGGATGGTAGGGACCTATAGGTACTATGACTTTATGCGACATATTCGTTGTGTTCGTTACTTTCGTTGGGTTCGTTAGGTTCGTTTTAAAACTTTAAAACGAAAATAACGGACTTAACGACATTAACGAAATTAACCTTTCTTTTGACGTAATGGATACTCTCCCTCCGGCCAATCATCAGCCAGAAGCAGACGTTTTAGATTCGGATGTCCGATAAAATTCACACCCAGCATCTCCCATATCTCCCGTTCGATCCATTCAGCGCCCGGAAAAAGCGGCGTAATGGAATCTATCTGCGGGTTTTTCTTGTCCGTAATTATAACGCGCACGGAATAAAACTCCCCTGCCTGATCATAGCTGAAATGATACAAGATCTCGATACCCTCAGGAGTATCCACCCCGGTAGCGATGGCAAAACGCAGCTTAAGGTCCTTAAACAGATACCGCGCTGTTTCCAAGACATCTTTCTTGTCTATGGTAAAATATATTCTACGGAAGGATTTTTCATGCCACTCTACGATCTTATTCCCGAGATGCTCTTTAATCTTATCTCTGACCATGATTTATTTCTTTCCTTTTATTTTGTTGACCAGTTTTACGATCCCGGCAATAATCGCCTCCGGCTTCGGGGGGCATCCCGGGATATATACGTCAACCGGCAGGATTCGGTCCAATGTCTCTGTGACGTTATAACTATCCTTAAACATATGCTGCGAACAGGCGCAGGTGCCTGCCGCAATCACCACCACAGGCTTAGCTGCCTGCTCATATATCTTCTTCATACGCGGCACGGATTTTCTATTCATCGCTCCGGTGACCACAATAGCGTCAGCGTGCCTGACCGAACCGATCAGCTGTATTCCAAAACGTTCCAGGTCAAAGCGCGGAGTCAGGCAATCTAAAAACTCGATATCGCAGTTATTGCAGCTGCCTGCGCTGACGTGGAAAACCCAGATTGATTTAGTTAAGGCTTTGGTTTTGAGATCCATCTTCGTAAAATTCAAAGTCTAAAGTAAAAAATTCAAAACAAGCATAAAGGTTAAAATTTAAATTTTAAAATCAGCTTTTACCTTTTGCGCTTATTTTCCAAATAATGCTAATATAACTGCCACAATCCCCAGCACCGTGGGGATGCGCCAGAGAAACCTCAGCGCCTGATCAATGCGCACCCGCGGGTTAGTGTTCTTGATCAAAATGATGATCACCAGAATCCCGACGAACTTAAGCGCAAGAAATACCGGGCTTAAATCTTTACCCATAAATAAAACCGCCAGAAATAACGGCATGGTATAAAGCAGTATCGCTTTCATCAGCCTAAAAACCGCCAGGCCTGAACCGGAATATTCAATCAATACCCCCCCCATGATCTCCTGCTCTGCTTCGGAAATATCGAAAGGCGCGTATCCTAATTTTGCCTGCATACAAAATATGGCGACGATAAATGCCAGCGCCCCTGAATATGAGGCTATTGTCGAGCCGTAAAGCCCCTGGTAGTTGATGATCTGGCCAAGCTGTATGGCGCCGCCGCACTTAATGATCACTACAATTATGGATAAAATAAACGGCAACTCGTAGGCTAATATCAGCTTCATCTCGCGTGAGGCGCCTACGGAAGCCAGCGGATTACGCGAGCTCGAAGCTCCGATAATCAATGCTATCGCCGGAATAGTCAGGAAATATATGGCCACAATAAGATCTCCGATGAAACTTTCCAGAGGAAAAGCGATGGCCCTACCCACTAATGTAGTCACCAGCACTACGCTAGTAAGCCCGATATAAGGAGAAATCAAAAAGGTAAACTTTGCCTGGCTGGGGACGATCGTTTCTTTGCCGAATAACTTAATGATATCCCAGAAATTCTGTAAAAGCGGGGGCCCTACGCGATACTGCAGCCGCGCGCTGACTTTACGGTCAACCCAGCCGGCTAAAAGACCGACAACGGCGCTAAAGATAAAACCGGGGAATATCAGATAATTGAAGAGTATCTTTATCATTAATTTTAAAGCTTAAAAATCAAAATTCAAAATAAGGTCAAATTTAAAAATTAAAATTTTAAATTTGTTTTGATTTTTTTACTTTGGCCTTTGAATTTAATAATCTACTTTTTCTTTGGCGGTTGAATATCCTCCCGCGACCACTTGCGGGTATGCACCGCCAGATGCTCTCCTACAAAATAAATATCTTTCTCCAGATCTTCCTGAACCTCTATTACCTGGATTGCTTTTTCAGGGCAACTGGTAACGCACTTAGGAAGTACTCCGGCAGCACCCACGCAGAAATCACACTGCGAATCCAGATACGGAATAAAATCCGGAAAGATCACCCCGAAAGGACAGGCAACAGTACAAGACTTGCAGCTGGTGCAGCGCATCTTATAGCGCTTAAGGTGGCCGTCCTGCGCGCGCTCCAGGGCATTATGATAACAGGCGTTCACACAAGGCGCTTCTTCGCAATGACGGCAGATCGTGGCAAAGGTGGCGTACTCGCGCAGCGACGCGATACCGTTATTCTGCGGATGATAAAAATAATCGCAGCAGACCTTGCAGTCAGCGCACTTGTTGCAAATATCTAAGTCGACAAATAAACGCTTCATGTTCGTTGTGTCCGTTATTTTCGTTATTTTCGTTATTTTCGTTTTAAAAGTTTTAAAACGAACCTAACGATACTAACGAACTAAACGATAATAACGATTAATCCCAGATATCATGGATATCTTTCAATTCCTCGTAGGTAAATACCGGTCCGTCTTTACAGGCATAATATTTACCCACCCGGCAATGCCCGCATTTACCTAATCCGCAGGACATGCTCTTCTCCATGGACAGATAAATATCCTCCGGCTTAAAACCTAAATCCAGCAATTTCAAATTCACAAACTTCATCATGATCGGAGGGCCGCAGACTATCGCCACAGCCCTGGTGATATCGACCAGCGTCGGCTGCAGAAGTGTGGTAACCAGCCCGACATTCCCCTGCCAACCGGGATCCCCGACGTCTACGCTGATATTGACCTGTACCTTATCTTTCTTAGACCATTCAGGAAGCAGATATTTGTAGACGATATCATTGGCTGTGCGCGCTCCGTAACAGAGCACCACCTTATTATAATCATTAATAGTAGAGAAAAGGCTGTACAGTAACGAGCGTAACGGCGCCAGGCCCACTCCGCCGCCGACAATAAGGATATCCTTGCCTTTGAATCTATCTAAAGGGTAACCTTTGCCGTATGGCCCGCGGATACCCACCAGGTCTCCGGCTTTCATCGTATGCAGTTTGCTGGTCACGCACCCGACATTCATAATCGTCATATCGATACGTTCTTTTACCCCGGGGTCAGAAGAAGGGGTGAACGGCCCTTCGCCAAGACCGGGGACCGTCAGTTCAATGAACTGACCGGTACGGAACGAAAAATCTGATAAAGGCTTCAGGGTAAAAGTCTTTATCGAACCCGTTTCCTGGACAACGTTTTCAATGACTGCCTGTATCGGCTGGTAAATATTTTTCTTCATATAATCTTCTTAAAATTGCACGTATATCGATGCGGCCCGGGCAGACGTCAATACAGCGGCCGCAGCCGCAGCAGGCCTGATAACCCACATTCGAAATAAAGAAATCGAATTTCTTCAGATAGCGGTTGCGCAGGCGCTGATAGCGCATCTTCATGGGATTTGCCCCTCCGGCAACCCGGGTGAAATTCTTCAAAAGGCAGCCGTCCCAGACGCGCAGACGCTTTGCGAATTCCTCTGATCCTGTATCGTAGAGCAGAAAGCAATGGCAGGTATCACAGGCAAAAACACAGGCCCCGCACTCAACGCAGGTACGCATCTGCTCCTGCCAGACCGCGGAATTGAATCCCGACATCACAATATCCTGCAGCGTTTCTTTTTTTGGTATTTTGTGGCGGTCCAGATGCTCTTGGAGCCGGCGGATCAGCGCCTCCCGCTTGGTCGACCTGCCGGAAATCTGGCCAAATGTTGCCGGGGTAAGTATGTCGCGGATAGTCGCGGCGATGGCGCGCGCCTTATTGGAAGCGATATCTACCAGATAGCCATTGTTCAGCGGTGAAAGGTTAAAATCAAAGCCCTCTGTGGCATGCGGATTTATCTCAAATGACCGGCAAAAACATGTCTCCTTGAAGGCGGCGCAATCACTGGAGATTATAAGCATGTTTTCCCGGCGCTCCTTATACAGAGGATCCGGTTCATCCCCGCCCAAAAATACAAAATCCTGGATCTTTAATGAGAAGATGTCGCAGTTTTTTACTCCGCAGAGCGCGATCGGCCGCTCCCTGCGCCTTCTGGGATCATCATCGGAAAAATAATCGCATATCTCTTCTTTAAAATAGGTCAGGAAGGTGCGTATCGGCTCAACGCAGCGGTAATCGTTAAAAACAATTGCCTCTTTATCTGTTTTAGCGTATTCCTTAACCAGGAAATCTTCGCTGGGCAGGGAAAAACCCTGGTCGCATTTCACCGAAAGGGAAGTTTTGGCTCTGACAGGGACGTAAAGCCTGAAGTCGTGGGCTATCCGATCGTAGAATTTAAAGAGGTCTTCGTTCTTAAGGAAGAATGTTTCCATTAAAACTTTTTTATTGGGATGAAATAAAGGTTACGTCGTCTTTATGCGATGGCTGCTACAGTGAAGTGACAATAATAACACACAAGAGCAGTCTTGTCTATAAAAAATTATGCGCTTGGGGGAGCTGAAAGCCTCTGCTTGACCATATCGCTGACCATCCTGCCGTCTGCCTTGCCGGCGACTTTGGCGCTTACTTCTTTCATCACTTTACCCATGTCTTTCGGCCCTTGCGCAGCAGTGGCAATAACCGCCTCTTCGATGATCTTTTTGACCACTTCCGCAGAAAGCTCTTCGGGAAGGTAGGTTTTCAGGATCTCCAGCTCAATCTTTTCCTTTGCCACCAGGTCAAGGCGATTTCCCTTGGTAAACTGCTCGATAGAATCCTCGTGCTGTTTTACCTGCTTGCGGAAAATCCCGATGATATCGTTTTCATCGCACTTATCCTTCTTCTTGGCTAAGGCCAGATTCATCATCTCCGCGCGGATAGTGCTTAAAATAGTGCTTTTGATGCTGTCGCGCGCCTTCAGCGCATCCCTGTAATCGTTTATGATCTTTTCTTCGAGCATTATTCTATCCTCCTTAGAGCAAAATATGCTTTTTAAAGAAACCCAGTCTTTTTTCTATATCCCTCAAGGTAAGCCGGCTGGTCCTTTCTAAACCGAACCCTTCGACATTAAACGAGGCGGCGATAGTGCCGTAGGCGATAGCCTTGCGGATAGCCTGCTCATTGATCTTGCGCACCCTTGATAAATAACCCATAAATCCACCGGCAAAGGTATCCCCTGCTCCTGTAGGATCGATGACTTTCTCCATCGGATATGCCGGAAGGATAAAAATAAACTTATCGCACAAGAATAAAGAGCCGTGTTCTCCTTTTTTGATCAGGACCATCTTCGGGCCAAAGCTTGAAAGATGCCGCGCTGCCTTAATCAGGTTGCTCTCGCCGGTTAAGCTGCGCGCCTCCTGATCATTAGCTACAAAAATATGCACCTTCTTCAGGGTACGCAGAAGCGACTTACGCTTTGTATTGATCCAGAAGTTCATACTGTCCATCCCGATCAACTGCGGCGAACGCATACTATCCACTAAATGCCTTTGTATATCCGGATCGACATTAGCCAGAAAAACATGCTTTATTCTTTTTTGTTCAGGCGAAATCTTCGGCCTGAATGTCGCCAGCACCCCCAGATGCGTATGCAAAGTATGCGCGGTATTCAGATCCCCTTCATACTTACCTTCCCATCTGAAGGTATCGCCGTCAACCACAGCTAAAGAATCAAGGTTTATCCCTTTATTGCGCAAGAAATCGATATGCTTTCTGGGAAAATCTTTGCCTACTACCGCTACGATATCCACATGAGTAAACAAGCGCGCGGACATGGAAAAATGCGATGCCGATCCGCCGAGAATATTCTCATGCCTGCCAAAAGGTGTTTTTACGGTGTCTAAGGCCACAGTTCCAAGTACAATTATGCTCATATCTAGCTCTCCTTCCGCAGTAAGCGGAACACCAACTTTTCCTATAAAGTTGGGTGTAGCAGTAAATGCCCACGCCTCGCCCAATAGGATGGGCGAGCGCGCACTGTTTGTGCTGCCGGCCGTTCCGTGCCACAAGGCACGCACTTGGCAATCATTTATGCCAAGGTGCTATAAGGCCGGGTGCTATCTAAGCTTTAACCAGAATGCCGCTGCCAACAGTATTCTGTATATCCCAAACGGAATAAATGTATGTCTTTTAATAAAAGCCAGCAGAAATTTGATGGCTAAAAGCGCGACAATAAACGACACTATAAATCCAACGATCAGGACTAAAAACTGACCATTGTTAAAAGTACGTGCGCTTTTTAGTAAATCCAAAGCCACTGCAGCAGCCATAGTAGGTATGGCCAACAGAAATGAAAACTCTACGATCGTCTTACGCTTGAGCCCAACGATGAGCCCGCCGACAATAGTCGCGGCGGCACGCGAGACACCCGGGACAATGGCAAGCGACTGGAATAAGCCGATCAATAACGCCTGAGAGTAGGATATCTGCGATAACTCTGCGGCGGCAGATTCTTTTTCCCTATGCAACCATTCAAAGATTATAAGCGCTATGCCTCCCAGAAAGAGGGACCAGAGCACCACCGTACTGCTGCCGAGAAGAAAATGTTTAACAACTTTATAGAGGAGGCCGCCGATGATTGCTGTAGGCAGAAACGCCGCCAAAAGCTTCCAGTAGATATTCCCGCCTTTAATCAACGTCTTCCAATAAAGGACCACCACCGCAAGGATCGCGCCAAGCTGTATAGCGATCTCAAAGCTTTTTACAAATTCTGTCTGGGGAATCCCCAGAAACCGAGCAGTAAGCATTAAGTGTCCAGTAGAAGAAATAGGCAGAAACTCGCTGATCCCTTCAACAATCCCGAATATTACCGCCTGTATTATATCCATATTTCCTTTAAGGCCAGATCTACAAGATCCCCATCCCAGTTATGATTGACAAGCTCCGAGCGCACAGCCTCCCGGGAGGAGCCCTGTAAACGTCTCTCTGCGATAAACACCCTCAAGACTCCGAGATTATATTTCTGATCAGGGTCAAGCAATGAAACCATTTCCCGCTCTTTATCTTTTTTGTTTATGATATAGGCGATAACGGCGAATATCAACGGAATGACCAAGGTAATAACAGACCCACTAAACAAAAACGGGTTGCTGCGCCCCAGGACATAGGCGGATATGCTCCAGAAAACATTAAACAAATAATGCGCTACCAGAACCGGAATGATCCCGTAGCGCAAGAATACAAAGCCCAGTAGAATGCCCAGTATACCCACCTCCACCGCTCTGAACCAGGCGGGAAATATCGCATAGGTTGTATGCGCAAGGCCCCATACCGCTGATGAGACAATGATTGTGAGAAAAATATTCTTCAGATACCGGCGCAACCAGGTTATGCCGAAGAGCCTAAACATCACCTCTTCGCTAAAACTTGCGGTAAGCCCGATAAAGAAGGCGCCGAAGAAAGGAACGTACATTGAGGAGAACTGAGTAAGCAGGGTCCATTCTTCCCAAGCTCCGGCGTATTTCTGGCCGAAGAAAAAAACCGTTGCCTGAAGTCCTAGCATAATGAAAAATACAAGATAGCCCAAAAATATCCCGCCGGAAACCTGGCGGCTAAAGAATGTAGAGTTGCGGTAGTGCAGCAAAGAACGATATCTTGCCTGCGCCGCCTCCTGATAAAGCAATGATTCCCCGGCAATCCCGGGGGTAAGAAAAATAAAGATCAAAAAAAGCGCAGCGCCAAACCAGCTCATCCCCAACAGCCAGAGAAATGAAGTAAGCCTGGTCATGGTCGGATATCTGATAAGGGCTTCCTGAAGGCTGTTGATCAGCTGGATGAATTCGATGGCGATAAGAAAAAATCCAAGGGCCAGATAAAGATGCTTGGCGCGCTGTATGAGCGCGGTATGTTTTCTCTTGATGAAGATAGAAAAAGAACTGATCACCAGAATAATAAGTAAGAGCAGATAAACACTATGCAAAGCCGAACCAAAGAATAACTGATT
>CAYGZJ010000004.1:0-23747 GCA_964354335.1 uncultured Planctomycetales bacterium
GATTAATGGCGAAAATGACGCATGCCGGTGGTGACCATGGCGATCTTATATTTATCCGCTGTCTGAATGATCTTATCGTCGGCGATGGAGCCGCCGGGCTGGATGATCGCTTTGATCTTGAATTTTGCGGCAAGCTGGATCGCATCCTCTTTAGGAAAGAATGCGTCTGAGGCAAGGACTGCGCCGATAGCTAATTTACCGGCTTTTTTGGTGGAAATATAAACAGAGTCCACCCGCGACATCTGCCCTGCTCCGATGCCTACGGTCTTGGTTCCGCGGCAGAGCACTATAGCGTTAGACTTAACGTGTTTAGCTACCTTCCAGGCAAAGATCAAACTTTCCATTTCCTGCTTGGTCGGTTTTTTCTTGGTTACAACCTTAAGGCTATTCTTATCTAAGGTGGCGACATCCTTATCCTGGATCAGGAGGCCTCCCGCAACACGCTTAAAATCAGTTTCTTCAACAGGCCTAAGATCATATGCCTCCAGAAGGCGGAGATTTTTCTTATCTTTAAAGATCTCCAGCGCCTCTTTATCAAATCCGGGAGCGATAATGCATTCGAGAAAACCGCTTTTAGCAATGACCTTAGCCGCCTTAAGATCCAGTTTCCTGTTTAAGGCGACTATTCCTCCGAAAGCGGAAAGCTGGTCGCATTTCCAGGCAGCCAGATACGCCTTCTCAAGCGTTTTATCCTCGGCAACGCCGCAGGGATTATTGTGTTTAACAATGACTGCCGCCGGATTAACAAACTCCTTCACTAATTCAAAGGCGGAATTTAAATCCAGGATATTATTAAAGGACAGTTCTTTTCCCTGCAGCTGCTTGATATTGATCAAACCGTCGACTTTGCCTTTTTCCTTATAAAATGCGGCTTTCTGATGAGGATTCTCTCCGTAGCGCAATTCCTGGATCTTCTCGAAGCCGATAGTCAATTCCTGCGCGAAATCTCCGGAAACCGCATGGCCCTTAAAGAAACGGCTAAGATAATTATTGATCGCGGCGTCATAATGGCTGGTATGCGCGAAGACCTCGATCCCGAGATCGCGCATTAGGGCTTCTGACAAAGCGCCGTTATTCTGCCGTAAGTCCTCGATAACCTGCGCATAGCGCGATGGGTTGCAGACTACCGCCACTGACTGGTGGTTCTTTGCCGCGGAGCGCAGCATCGAGGGGCCGCCGATATCGATATTCTCAATGACCTCAGAGATGGAGACACCCGGCTTCTGGGTGGTCTTTTCGAAGGGATATAGATTTACCACCACCATGTCAATCAGGCCTAGGTTATGTTTTTTGATTGTCGCCATGTGCTCACTGTTTTCGCGCAGCGCCAGCAGTCCGGCGTGGATCTTGGGATGCAAGGTCTTTACTCTTCCGTCGAGCATCTCAGGAAAACCGGTGTATTCGGAAACTTCTTTCGCCGGAATATTATTCTCGCGCAGCATTTTCGCCGTGCCGCCGGTAGAAAGGATCTCAACTCCGAACTTGTTTAGCTCTTTTGCAAAATCCAGGATACCGGCCTTATCCGAAACGCTGATCAGTGCCCGTTTGATCTTGATCATTTATACGCTCCCTATTTGTCCCTATTGTTTTCTTACGAAAAGGCAGGGAAATTTTTACATGCACTCGCTTACTTATTAAAACGGAAATTCGCCAAATCTGTATCCTGCATCAAATATTCTTTTTGTTCCAGGCGCTGCTTGCCTGCCTGTTTTGCCCCGTTTTCTCCGCCATGCTGCATGAAATCAGCGAAGCTGATAATTTCCGCGCGGATAAAACCGCGCTGTATATCCGAATGTATCGCCCCCGCCGCTTCCCAGGCAGTAGTGCCTTTTTTGATGAGCCAGGCCCGGGTTTCTTTTTCTCCGGTGGTAAAAAAACTGATGTATCCTGCCTCTGCCAAGGCGCGCGCCAAAAGCGCGTTTTTATCTTCCAGTTCAGCTGCGCTGGCGACCACAACCGGCTTACTGGTAAGCAATCCGTATTTAACAAGGGCCTGTTTTTCTTCGGGAGTCAAAACAGCCTTAGCGATAAATTCCTCTTTTTCAAGAATATCCTTTAGTTTACCCATAAGCGTTTTTTCCGCTTCTTCGCTGGCACGGGAAAGGCGGGTCTCCACAAACTCCATATCCTTGAGGATTAAATCCGCTGCGCTATCTTTTAAAACCAGGATGGCATCTGCATCGATGGAAGCATCTTCTCCGACAAGCTCAACCTGAACATAGGTTTTTTTCTTGGCCTTGGTGATACTGTCGACCTGGTCCAGGCGGGGATCCTTAATACTACACTTACCCGGGGTTAACTCTGGGATAGCAATAACGCTTATCTTCATGGGGGCCTTATTGTTCTTCCGGTTTCTTGGAAGCCTGATATTGCGCGATAATCGGAGCGGCTACCTTATGCGGAACTTCCTCGTAATGCGAGAAACGCATAGTATAACTGCCTCTTCCCCCGGTGATCGAGCGCAGGTCGTTTGCGTACTTAAACATCTCGGACAAAGGTATCTGGGCTTTGACAATCTGCGATTTTCCTTTTACATCCATCCCCATAACCCGGCCGCGGCGGGAGTTGATATCCCCGGAAATAGCGCCCAAAGACTCTTCGGGAATAGTGACCTCTACATCCATTATCGGCTCAAGCAAAACCGGGCCTGCCTCGCTGACCGCTTTGCGTAATGCCATGGACCCGGCGATTTGAAAGGCCATATCCGAGGAATCGACTTCATGATAGGACCCATCCACCAGCGTGACCGCCAAATCTTCGATGGGATATCCGGCAACCGCGCCTTCGACTACGGCCTGACGCACGCCTTTTTCAACAGAAGGGATAAAATTCCTGGGTATGGATCCGCCGAATATTTTGTCAATAAATTCAACACCCTTGCCTCTTTCTAAAGGCTTGACCTCGATCCAACAATCTCCATATTGACCGCGGCCACCGGACTGGCGCTTGAATTTACCCTGGACCTTGATGCTCTTGGTAATAGTCTCTTTGTAGGAGACTTTCGGAGTGCCCATGTCCACGGAAACATTGAACCTTTTTTTAAGCCGGCCGACCATTAATAATAAATGCAGGTCGCCTAGCCCGGAAATGATCAGCTCCTTGGTCTGGGGATCATGGATCACCCGGAACGTAGGGTCCTCTGCGGCAAGCTTATGCAGGGCGTCGGAAATTTTCTCTTCGTCTTCGCGGGATTTCGGCTTTACCGAAGCTGACATCGCTGCCTCAGGAAAAATAAGCGGAGCGTATAAAAACTGCTCTTTATCCCCGGAAAGCGAATCGGCGACCCCTGTTTCTTTTAACTTTGCGATGGCCACGATATCTCCGCAGGAAGCTGCCTCAATCGGCCGCTGCTCTTTTCCCTGCAGATTAAGGATCTGGCCGATCCTTTCTTTTGCCTTCTTATTGACATTGTAAAAACCGGTGTTCGAAGTGATGGTTCCGGAGAAAACACGAAGTAAAGTAAGCTGCCCCACATAGGGGTCGGAAATATTCTTGAAGACAAACGCGGAAAACGGCCCATCCGCGGTTAAGAGAACTTCCTTTTGCGTATCCGGCTTTGCGGGGTCGGCTGCCTCTACTTTCTGCCGCGATTGCGGGTCAGGAAGATATTTTACCACTGCCTCTAATAGCTCGGAGATCCCTTTATCCGCTGTTGCGGAACCGGCAACCACAGGAAAAACCTTGCGCTTTATTACTGCCTGGGTAAGCGCTGATTTTATCTCATCGCCGGATAAGCTGCCGCTCTCAAGATATTTTTCCAGCAATTTGTCGTCGCTCTCGGCGACTGCCTCGATCAATTCCGGATCATCGGTTTTATCGACGAAGAACGCCTTCTTGGAAAGTATATTTTTAATATCAGAGAGCGTCTTCTGCGTATCCGCGTTTTCTTTATCGAGTTTATTGATAAAAATAACACAGGGCAGGTTATTCTCTTCCAAAAGCTGCCAGGCCCTCTCCGTACCCACCTCCACCCCCGAGGAGACATCCACGACCAATACCGCGCAATCAACTGCGCGGATCCCCTGGACGACCTCGCCGTAAAAATCAGCGTAGCCGGGAGTATCGACTATCTGAATACGCGTTCCTTTGTAGTCGCAAAACAGGATGCTTAAATTAATGGAGCTTTTGCGTTCGATTTCATCAAAGCTATAGTCGCTGACAGTGGTGCCATCGGCGGTAGTACCTTTGCGGGAGGTTGATTTGCAGAAAAAAAGCAGGCTTTCGGCAAGTGTGGTTTTTCCTGATTGGGCATGGCCTAAAAGAATAAAATTTCTCTTATTTTTCACATCCATACGCCGCGCTCCTTTGTTTATTGTGAAATGAAGCTATATTATATCCTTCCCATATTGGCGGGTCAAGGTTAAAAATCTCCTCTTTTAGTATTTGGAGGCAGGATATGCGGGGACTTGTTTTTGGATGAAATCTATTTTGCCGGATTTTTGCTTAAAGAACGGGTCAAGGGTACTGGCCATATATTTTTTATAAAACCAAAGCGCGGCGAAGATGACCAGGGCTGTAATGATGATCTTTTTTATCATTACTCTAGATACGTATAGATCTTGCCTTTATAATTACGCAGCACATACTTGCCCTTTGCCTGGGAAAGTATATAATTGGGCCCTACGGGAATCTTCCCTCCGCCGCCGGGTCCGTCGATAACATAGGTCGGCACCGCATATCCGGAAGTATGTCCCCGCAGCTTTTCCATAATATTTATTCCTACGGCGACCGGGGTACGGAAGTGCTGGGTGCCGCGGACCGGATCGCACTGATAAATATAATACGGCCGCACGCGCGCCTGCAACAGTTCATGTACAAGCTTTCTCATGATATACGGACGGTCATTAATGCCTTTTAGAAGCACGGACTGGCTGCCCAGCGGAATGCCGGATTCTGTAAGCATATCACAGGCGATCTTACAGCGCTTGGTGATCTCCTTCGGATGATTAAAATGAATGCTCATCCAGATAGGCGAATATTTTTTGAGCATGTTCGCCAGCTTTTCAGTAATACGCTGGGGAAGCGTGACCGGGACACGCGTGCCTATGCGTAAGAATTCTACGTGAGAAATAGAGCGGATCTTCTGGATCAGGTTTTCCAGCTCCTCGTCCTCAAGGGTCAAGGGATCTCCTCCGGAGATAAGTACGTCGCGCACCTTCCGATTCTGCCGGATATATTCGATCGCCGCGTCAAAGCGGGTGGTGGGATCTTCGGCCTTGGCCTCATGGTCACCGACCAGCCGGCGGCGGGTGCAGTGCCGGCAGTACATCGCGCAATGGTCAGTAGCGAGCAACAAAACCCTGTCCGGATACCGGTGCACCAGATGCGGCGCGGGTGAATCCCGGTCTTCCGCGCAGGGATCTGTCATCTCGTGCGGGGAGGCGATAGACTCTGCGGAAACAGGAACCGCCTGCCGGCGGATAGGGCAAGTCGGATCTTCCGGATCCATCAGTGTGGCAAAATACGGAGTGATCGCCATGCTCATGCGGCCTTTGGATTTCTCGACCCCTCTCTCTTCTTCCAGAGTCGGCCTGATAATCTGGGAAAGGACTTCCCGGGTGCAGACGCGGTGCTTAAGCTGCCAATGCCAATCTTCCCAGTCCAGCGGATTGACATCTTTGTAAATGCCGATCTGCTGGTAATCACGCGGCCTCCTCGTCGAACGCGGCGCGTTTAACTGTTCCTGCTGCCTGATATTGTCAGTGACTACCTGGGAATTACTCAATTTTGGATCATCCTTTCTGAGGCGCTTTTAAGAATCGCCTCGATAAGATCATCGTATTGCATGCCAGCCGCGTAGGCCATCATGGGAAAATTAGATTCCTTGGGGTTAAGGCCCGGAAGCGGATTGATCTCTAAGACATACGGAATGCCATCGCTGCTTAAGCGCACATCCGTACGTGAAATGTCTAGGCATCCGACCGCGTTATGGGTGCGCAAGGCGATCTCCTTGACCCGCTTTTCTGTTTCTTTATCCAGCCGCGCGGGGCAATGAAAAGTGGGGACAAGTCCCATCTCTTTGTTCCCCTGAAACTCCTTCATTTTCCAGGAGTAGAAATATTCTCCGCTTTTGGTACAGTCCGAAAAATCGATCTCCAATATCGGCAGGACCGTGGTCTTGCCGTTTTTTAAGATCCCGATGGTCAGCTCTTTTCCCTCGATGAATTCCTCAACCAGGACTTCCTGTCCATAGGAACCAATAAGCTCATTTACTTTTGCGCGCAGCTCTTCCATTGTACCAACGACATTAGAAGATCCGATGCCTTTACCCGAGCCTTCGCAATTCGGCTTGACTATTAACGGGAACCGCAACGTAGGATCTATGATTTCTTTTCCGGTGGAAAAAACCTGGAAATTGGGAGTAGGAATTCCTTCTGCCTTTAAGATCTTTTTGGTCAGTGCCTTGTTAAGAGCCAGGGCAAGAGAAAATGTGCTGGATCCCGTGTAAGGAATATTCAGATAATCTAATACTGCAGGGACTTCCGACTCGCGGAACTTACCCCTCTTTCCTTCCGCGATATTAAAAACCAGGTCCACCCGGTTGTTTTTAAAGTATGACAACAGGCCCGGATATTCAACGTCTATCGTATCGACACTATGGCCGCGCTTCTGCAGTGCGCCGGAGATCGCGTTAATCGTCTCCTGCGAATCCCACTCGGAAAAATAATCCGCCGGCTTGGTCGTGTCTTTCTTTTTTAAGTTACAGGTCAGGGCTATTCTCATTTAATTCAGCTTGTGGCGCTTGATGGCGCTGCTTAAGATCTTACCGATGATCTGTTCATAGGTCATGCCGCTTTTCTCGGCGACTAGTTTAAATACATCCTCCGTAGACAAAGACGGCAGAGGATTGATCTCCAGGGCATAAGGCTTTGCGTTTTGATCGACGCGGAAATCCACGCGGCCGAAATCACGGCACTCCACCGCCTTGTACACGCGAAGCGCTAGGGCAGTCAGGGTATCGCGCAACTCAGCTGAGATCTTAGCCGGACATATGTATTCTAACCTATCAGAGGTGATCCTGGCGAATGTATAAAATTTATCGTTTAATTGCAGGCGCCCGTCGATCTTTATCTGGACCACCGGCATCGGCTCAGGAGGATCGTTACCGATGATCGCTACGGTAAATTCTGATCCGGAGATAAACTCTTCTACCAGCGCCGGCTGTTTGTAGGTGTTTACAATATAATCTACCTGCCTTTTTAAATCATCCTTATTTTCAACGCGGGAGCTTTCGCTTAAACCCTTGGAGGAGCCCTCAAAACGCGGCTTAACGATCAGGGGAAATTTATAATGATTCATATTCAGGATCTGCTCGCCATTAGTTACTTCAAAGAATTTCGGGGTGGGGATTCCATCGGCAAGAAAAATCTTCTTAGCCATGACTTTATCAAGGGTAAGGCCAAGTGTCAAAGCGTCGGCGCCGACAAAGGGGATACCGGCCATTTCCAAAAGGATCGGGACCTGAGACTCACGGTTACGCCCGGTCTCTCCCTCGGAAATATTAAAGACGATGTCGACCTTAAGATGGTCCATTTTTTCCAAAAGGTTGGCGGCGTTTCCGATACGCACAAGCTTAAACCCGTTGGCCTCTATGGCATCGGCGATGACATCGATGGTGGAAGGGTGGTCGAATTCCGCATTGGCATCCGGAGGATCGCCCTCTTTAAAGTGATAGTCTGATTTTAAATCGTATGTTAGGCCTACGGTTTTCATTAATTATCTTTGCTAATTTTTCCCTGTTTTGCTTTCGCAAGAAAGCAAGGGCGGATGGTTCTTATCTTTCCCTCGCCTAAACTGGCTTCGGGATTAATTCGTCCCGACGATACGTCGGGACTTATTAAAAAAATAGGGCTCCGCGGAACAATTCTCGAGCCCTTAGGTAATCCCTCTTATCTCAATGTTATTAATTATCCTCCTAAAAAATGTCTCCTAGATATTGTGTCTATAGTTATTTTTTATCACAACCTGTTGTCATTGTCAAGATATTTTTGAGTTAAAACGTTTTATTTTGCGGGCATTTTCCCGTCGGAAACGCGCTTATTCCATGAATTCTACCTTGCCCCAGCTGATCAAATTATTTTTTAAGATAATAATTACCCCCAGGACCCCTTTTATGCCGCGCGCGAAGTCAACCGCCTTCTGCAGATCCTTTTTTGTGGTGACCAAATTGGCGGTTGCCGTAGCCACGGCATCAGCTAAGGCGGTGTTCTTGGACAAAATAATCACGCTGTCAGCACAGCCGAAACTCAAGGAATGGCCGATAGTTCCGCTTGATGTGCAAATGCCCATCGGCGTATCTTTTGGTTTTATCTTAAGCCGCAGTTTATTCCAAAGCTTTGAGCTTCCGGCATAAATACCGATGGCCCGAACCTTGGTGGTTTTTATGAATATATCCCCGCCGTTCTCGATGATCACCTGCCGGTAGCCTTTTTTAAGCAGGTCATTGCCGAGAAATTCCGCGATCGCGCCTGCAACTGTTGCCATGGGCCCGACATTAGCCGCTTTTGCATGCTGGGCCATCTCTTTAATAATCCCCGGAGCGGTAAGCTCGACAGGGATGGGCTTAAGCGCAGTCAGAAACCTATGTTCTTTTATGATATAGTTTTCGATGTCCCAGCGGTAAGCGCGGATGCGTTCTTCGATGAATTCCTTAGGCACGGGTTTATTGGCAAGGACCTGCAGGTCTGTCTCGCGCGCGGTGATCTGGAGATGATGCAGGTCTTTGGCCCCTGCCCATTCCCGGTAGAATCTGCGTTGATAGTGCTGTGTTTTCATAGTTCGTTATTATCGTTTATTTCGTTAGGTTCGTTAGGTTCGTTAGGTTCGTTTTAAAAGTTTTAAAACGAGTCTAACGATACTAACGAAAATAACGAACTAAACGAACTTAACAGATCCTTGGTAGCGGCTCGCCGCTAAGCATATCTACGATGCGCTGGGTGCCGACAGCCGTATTAAGCACCACGCATCCCTTTGGCTGCCTGACGACTTCCCCGACGATGCTAGCAGCCCTGCCAAGCGCATGTTTGCGCAGCATGGCTAATACTTTTTTCGCAGCCTGCGGACGTACCAGAATTATCGCCCTTCCTTCATTGGCGACGTAGAGCGGGTCGATCCCTAATAACTCGCAGGCTACCCGCACCTTACTCGCTATAGGGATGCTTTTTTCTTCGATCACAACTCCCAGTCCTACACCCTGCGCGATCTCATTCAGGGTCGTCGCCACTCCTCCGCGCGTGGGATCGCGCATAAAGACGATGTCATCGGTCTTTTTTAAAATCGGAATAAGCAGATTACTTAAGGCGGCGCAATCGCTTAAAATATTGAAACCGAAATCCAGCTCCTTGCGCTTAGCCAGAACCGCCAGGCCATGCTGTCCGATCTGGCCGGTAATTATTATCTTATCTCCCGGCCTTATATTTTTCAGTGATAATTTTCTTTTTGTGATGGTCCTGCCGATACCTGAGGTATTGATAAAAATTTTATCGGCCGCTCCTTTTTCCACCACTTTCAGGTCACCCGTCACAACGCGCACGCCGGCCTGCTTTGCGGCAAGGGCGATGGAATCGATTATTTTCTCCAGCGTCCTTTGCGGCAGGCCCTCCTCGATAATCAACCCAAGCGACAAATATTGAGGCAGGGCTCCCATCATGGTTAAATCATTTACTGTCCCGCATACCGCCAGCTTTCCGATGTCCGCGCCAGGAAAAAATAAAGGGCTGACTACAAATGAATCGGTGGTAAAAGCTAGACGCTCTTTATAATCAATAACCGCGCTGTCAGAAAGCTCTTTGAGGATGGGATTGGCAAGCCTACTGATAATCTCTTCTTTTATAAGCTGATGCATGGCGCTGCCGCCGCTGCCGTGGGTAAGAAGGATATTTTTTGGCGATCCTGCCTTATTCAAGCGTTACCCCTGATTCTAAAAGGTCGCGTTTTAATTGCTCGACATCCGTAAAAACAAAACTTTTTATTCCCATCTTCCGGGCGCTATCGACCAGCTCTGCTCTATCGTCGGTATAAAAAACATCCTGCGCGGGGACATTGAGTTTTTCAAGGGTCAAACGGTAGATCTCCTGATCGGGCTTGACTACCTGCAGCTCAAAGGAGGTGAATACGCTGTGGAAAACGTCAAAGACGGGAAAATATTTCTTCAGGTATTCATAATGCAGGATATTGATATTGGAAACCAGGACAACGGTATAGCGGCTGCGTAAACTATTGGCCAGGCTGTAGACCGCGCGGTTTTTTGAGCTTAAGAAAAAAATGTCGTTCCAGATCGCCACAAAAGAATCATAATCAAGCTTTAAATTCAACATCTCTTTGACCTTTTTGAAAAAATCCTGCGGGGATATCTTTCCCGCCTCAAAAAGCATAGTGACTTCCGAAGCGAAAAAAATGTCAAAAATCTCTTCGGGGGTCTTGTCGCAGAAATTCGAGATCCGCTGCGCTGCCCGGCTGTGATCAAAATCAATCAGGACCTTGCCTAAGTCAAAAATAATGGTGGTGATCAATTTCCCTTGTCCTTTGCCTTACGGAACAGATCCAGAAACCTGTCCTCGTATTCCTTGTAGACATTCCAGCGGTCTAATTCGGTCTTTAACTCATTGGCCTTGGCGATATCTGATTTTGCCGCCTCAAAAAGCTTTTCAATTTTTTCTTTGACCGATAGGGGCAGCTTAGTAAGCTGGCTAAGCGCCTTCTTTATCGTCTCTATCTCTTCCTCCCCGATCGGGCCGGGCTGGCCTGAGGTGCCGGCCTTAAGATAATCCAGAAGCTTATTGATCTCCCCTTCCATTGCATGTGTCTGTTCGATGAGTCCGGAAAAATCGATCTGTATATCAAAGATCTTCCCAAACGCTGTCAGGACAGCCTGCGCGGCCTTAGGGTTCTCGATCTGAATGGTATAGAGCGGGATCTCGCCGAGCAGGCAGAATCCGTTAAAACCCTCTTTCTTGGCGATCCCCAGAAACAGGCCGTTCATTCCGCTGATCTGTCCGTCATTAAGAATTTGCAGATCAAATTTCTTCAGGCTTTCCTTTAATTGCGGTGTCGTGGCAGCAAACCATACGCCCGCGTCCTGCGTATGTTCAATAGGAAGCGGCATAGAGGCAAAGCCTACGATCATCTCCACCTTAAAAATCTTGGCGACATGCAGGATCTTCTGCGAATAGCTTTCCGCCTTTGCCAGGTCAGGCTGGGCATTGCTGACAAAGATAATCAGGTCATTTTTGCCGGACTTATTCTTCCAGTAATAAAATCTTCCGTCAGGAAGTTCCGGTATCGCCAAAATCCCTTCCCGAATATCGCTACCTGTCAGATAAAAGAAATCTTGTGAAAGGATCTTGGCGAAATCTTCGGCCTTAAACTTTTCTACCAGATACTGGGCTGCCTTAAAGGCCACCTCTCCCATCCCCGGCCAGGCGACGATCATGTAAGGTTTCTTTAATTTCGGTCTTCGTGTGATTCTGACGCCTTCCATCGTGCTAAAATCCTTTCATTAAGTTAAATTCAAAATTAAAAGTATAAAATTCAAAACAAATTAAAAGTTTTAAAATTTAAAATTAAACCTTATTTTTAATTTTGAGCTTTAGACTTTGAATTTAAAATCTATAACTCCTCAGGAACTCCTCGAGGATTTCCGCTCCCTTATACAGATTCTGGACCTTCACATACTCATCAGCGGTATGCGCGCATCCGCCGCAGCCAAACCCGGTAGCTATGGCCGGGATATTCTTGTGCTGAAAAAAAGTGATCACGGTCGCCCCCTCTGAACCCCTGATCCTTACAGCGGCCCTTGCATAACGCATCGCTTTCTTCAGATACGCAACCAGAGAATGTGTTTCCCGGATATAATAAGGCTGCTGGATCCCCTGGACCTCGATCTTAAAATTCTTTGCGTGCTTCGCGATGATCGTCCTGACCTTGCACAGAATATTCTCCGCCTTGCTGCCCGGTAAATAGCGAAAATCCAGCTCAAACTCACACCAGTCAGCCACCACATTTACTTTGTCCCCGCCGTGAATAGTCCCGATGTTTATCGTAGGCGCACGCAGATATTTATTTTTGCGGTGGACCTGCTTCAGCGCTTTTATTTCCGTGATGATCTTAAGAGCGATATCGATGGCATTGACGCCCATCCAGGGATAGGCGCCATGCGCGCGCTTGCCCTGGATCTTTATTTTTATGTGTATGAGGCCTTTCTGGGTGACGACAATATCGAAATCATCGGCGTCCAGAACCACTGCCGCATCCGGCGAAAGCACTCTCTTCTTAAGAAGCGGTATCAGCCCTAAGTCTGAGCCCGTCTCTTCATCAGCGGTTGCCGCAAAAATCAGGTCATACGGCAATGCCTCCCTTTTTTCGATGAGGCAGTGCATAGCCTCCAGCGCGCAGGCAAGATTGCATTTGCAATCCGTCGCTCCCAACCCGTAAAGTCTGCCGTTAATGACCTTGCCTGAAAACGCGGGCACGCTCCAACTTCTGCCTGCGGGCACGGTGTCTAAATGCGGGGTGATCAGCAGTGAATGCTTTGCGTTTTTTCCATGAAGAGTGGCCAGCACATTAGGACGGTTGGCTTTAAAAGAGACCGTCTTCGGCCGTAACCCCATTCTGCGCAGATACCCAGCCACAAACGCGGCTATCTTAACCTCGTTTCCCGGAGGATTCTCGGAATTGACCTGAACAAGCCTTTGCGTAAGTTTCAGCAAGCGTTTTCTGTTTACCATGGAAATAAACAAACGGTTGGAGTAAAGACTTGTGCTTTTAGATTGAAGGCAAGCGCTTAGCAGAGCGTAAGTTTTTTAAAGGGCATAGCCCGCATTTCGGTTTTGACTTCAAACAAAAATCCTTGCCCAGCCTCACAATAAGAGCGTGATACTCATTAAATAATTGTACCTTATTTCTGAGATTTTGCATGAAAAATCTTTGCACTTCTTCGTATGAGGCGCCCTCCGGAATAAACCCGTGGCGGGAAAATATACGCTTGGTGTAGGCATCCACTACAAAAACCGGCTTTCCAAGAGCATAAAGCAGGATAGAATCCGCTGTTTCCTGGCCCACTCCGTTTACCGAAAGCAGCTCCTCTCTTAAGCGTAAGATCCCGGCGCCTGACATTTTTTTATGGCTTCCCTGATAGCGCAAAAGATAAAACTTAAAGAAGTTCTTCAGGCGCTTTGCCTTGAGATTATAATAACCCGCGGGCCTGATAAGCTTAGCCAGCTTTCTTGGCGATAAACGGTATAGCCTAGGGCATGAGAATGTCCCGCTTTTTTTAAGATTCGCGATGGCGCGCTCAACATTGGCCCAATTGGTATTCTGGGTCAGTATTGCTCCCACCATCACCTCAAAGGCGGTGTCTCCCGGCCACCAGCGCTGCGGCCCGAATGCGCGATAGAGCCTGCGGTAAATAGTATCCAGATTATTTTGCATTATAAACAGATTACTCTTTAAGCTTCAGGGGATTGTAATTATAGTAGGCAAAGAGGGTGTAGGCTGTCCCGGCAATAGAACCGGTTGATTTTCCTTTCGGCGTTGACCATCCATGTCCGGTATCAATGTTCTCTTGTGTGGCATAGGGCAGGCATCCTTCTCCCTGGCCCGAGGCGGAAGAACTGGAGATCACCATATTCAACAGCTGGCCCATGTACTCATCGGCCTTAAGTGCATAAACGTTTGCCTTGTCGCTAATCCCTAGTTTAGCGTAAAAGTCAGCCATGATTTTATAAGCGATGATCATCTGCGCGGTCCACTCCGAGGAGACCACGCCGCCGCGCGCAAGATTGCGCTGCGGCGCAAAATCAAACCCCCTTATTTTTACGCTGCGGCCATCCGGCCTGATATATTCCACCTCGACGCTGCAATTCTGCTCTGCGAAATCCATGATCTGATCAGGGTTCATCCCCAGCGATCTGAGTTCCTGCGGCGTAACAGCAGCAATTGACCAGGCATAGGTGTCCGTGGCGATAGTGGCGTCTCCCTTGCCGCGCTTAACCGGAACATCAAGCTGGTCATAAGTATGGCTCTTAAGCCACGTCAATACCCGGCTGGCTGCCTGGCTATATTTTGGCTTGGCAGTCACTTTAGAAAGCATGGTAAAAAACGCGTAGGCGTCCAGGTTGTGTTCAGTGGCATACCAACTGGCATCCGGACTGCCGCGGATACCGCCCTCCTCATCCTGCAACCGCAAGACCCCACGTGCTATATCCTCTGCCAGCCCGATATATCGATAATCTTTGCTCCTATAGGCGTATTGGACTATGGCGATACCCAACCAGATGTTCGGACCGCTATTGATAATATATTCCGCAGGCGTACCGTCACTGGCAAAATAGGCGTTGTAAAATAAACCTTCCTGGCGCTGCGCCCGCTCCAGAAAGAAATTCATTACTTTCTTGGTCCGCTCAAAATCATTGAAGTATGTGTAAGCCTGCGCGGCCAGCGACTGGTCATAAATGAATGCCCAATTCTTAACGTCGTTATCCCCCTCAAAACTGATTACCAGCCCGTTATGAGAATTCTGATGCACCGCCAGCCAACTATACATCTTCTCAAAATTAACCCGCGCAAGGTCTGTTTTTTTCTTGCCCAGGCGCGCCAGTTCTGTAGTGACATTGGACTCCTGCCGCTCCAGAGCCGAAAGCTGTTCCTGCAAAATAGCCTTGTCTTTGGAAAAATTCTCTACCTGAAGCGTTAACTCTTCGATCTTCTTGCGGGCAGAAACCATGCCAGCGCCGGCATCTTTATCCAGGTCGGTCTTTTCTTTTTCCGCGCCTATGATCTGTTTCCCTAAATCCCGGATTCTTTTCTGCAGCCCTTCCCTTTCTCCGGAAATCTCCTGCAATCGCTGCCTGGTAAGCGAGGATTCTTCGGAGACTTTCATCAGCTGCTCGACAAGCGCCTTATTGCCTTTGGCTAATTTGTAATTCAGCAACCCGTTTACGCCAAGGGCTATGCCCAAGACAAGAACCAGCGACACCACCGCAGGAAGAAAAACTTTTTTGGCCAGCGCGTATTGCACGATCCGGCTGCTCTGGATAAGATCGACATCTTCATAGATCAGCCCGATCAGATGCCTGCTGTGATTGTCCTGGATATGTTTTAGCCAGGCGATCTTTGCTCGGCCGCTCACCGGGCTCTTAAAAACCGGGATCTCTATATCCAGATAGACCTTGGCCTCTCCCTCGTGCAGAAGTTTAACAAGCTCCGGGCTTAGATCATTTACCGAAAGACACAAGCCGCCCTTGCTGACATTATTAGTAAAGCCCTGCAGCCACCCGCACAAAAACTTCTTGCCGTCCGGGGACATCAGGCGAAACTGCACCGGAAAGACAGAACTCAGCCGGATATACTTGCGGTGCTCTTTTCCGATATTTTGGTCTTGATGCATTTATTTTACTTTCTCCAGAACTACGCGTTGCTTGATATCCTTGGCCAGGCCCTCAAAAAACTGCTTAAACTCTTTGTATTCGTTTTGAGAGATAACCGCCTTCTTAAAAGCCGTTTTTTGCGTAAAGAAAATAGCCCTGTTTTTCCGCGAGTACTGCGCCGTAAAATCCAGCCAGGGGCTTACCTGGGCCACGGTGACAGGAAGATATTTTACAGAAAAACCGTCGGGCAGCTCGATTGTCAGATTCGTTTCTTTACCCTCAAGAATGGTAAAGTCAACCGGATAGCGGCGAAGGCTCTTGGCAACCAGCGAGGTATCAATGTTGGCAAGCTGAGGCAGTATTCTTAATGGACCTGCCTTAGTCAGGTACTCCCCTCCCTTAAAAGAATATTCCAGCACCACCGGCTGATTAAGGTCCTGAAGGTTTTCTATCTTGTAATCCAAAAGTTGCGCCCCGATACAGAAATCCTGGATCTTTTCCTCCAGCTGCTCCTTGATTAACTGCGGCTGTGTGTACAAAAGCCAATAACGCTGCCCCTGGTCATAGACGCCATAAGTAAAGATATCTTTTTTGGCCTGGATGCTTTCATCGGGATTGATTCTTAAGGCTGTGCGTTGCTTTACCAGGTTATGCTCCGCAGCGAATAAGGGTGTAGTTTCAATGGCATAGCCGTTATCCTTGCACACCAGGACCCTTCTATTTTGATCCCCGGAAGGTAAATCCCCGAAAGAGCAGGTTTCGGCAGTCGGATCAAGAAAAATCATTCGGTTGCCCAGAAACACGCAGGCAATGCAGTGGTCAAAGAGCATTGAGGCAAAATCATCATTTAGATTATAACAATCCTTGGTAGGAATAAGCACCGGCCAGGCGCTGATCCCGGCCTCTTTAAGCATAGTGACCAAGAGAACTGCCTGATCCTTGCAATCGCCGTACTTGTTTTTAAAAACATCTCCGGCAAAATGCGGCTCGTATCCTGCCTGCCCGTATTCCACCGCGACATAGCGTATTTCTTTGGCGCAGAAGTTATAGATGGCGCGCGCCTTTTCTTCCTCTGTCATTTTGCCTCTGGTCAGCGCCAAGACTTTTTCCCTGATCGAGGGATCGGAGCGCATTTTATCCTTGGCCAGCGACCACCACCAGTCATAAACCTCTTGCCAGGTATCAAATGACGAAATAAGCATGGCCGTAGTCACCTCTGCATCGGGAGGCATATTTGATTCCGGGATCACCTGCGGAATATTATTGAACTGCCAGCGGTAAGTGCATATCCCGGACTGCTCTTCTTTTAGAGGCGACAATTTCGCGCCGAAAGTATTATAGGAATCATTGATCACTTTAAGGTTGACCGGATTGTCTTTGGGGAAACGCAGCAGGAAGTCCGCGCGGATGATCGGGTCGCTAGTCTGCACCGGATAGTCGATGACAAAATCTTTCTTATTGATGAGCTTGGTGCGGTAAACCTTCACCTGATATTCTACTGCCGCCCCCTGCGCGACCTCCGGGAAAGAGATGATAAAAACTCGCGCGTTGCTGTAGAGAGGAAAATTCAAATATTTGGAGACATCGCGCAAGTGACGCGTACCCACGTCAACAACTGTCCCGTCGGCTTTGATGGTGCGCGCGTATACCAACTCCACTTTTTCGTAAGTAGAGTCGTAATCGATCTTCGCCTCGGAAAAATTCTCTTTGCCGCGCTCATTCAGGATCTTGATCACATAATGAAACGTGGAAATCTCTTTGTGGTCAGAGGTGACTTCGATCTGCTCATCGCAGGAAAGGATAAGTGAGCCGGCCTGCGGGTATAAGCTTTCCTGCGGGGCCTTTGCCAGGATCTCGGAGGTTTCCGGGCTGATATTTTTGATCATTGCCGGCTGGGAGGTGCGCTCAATAATCTCTATGCGCTCGGCGGCTAAGGCGGCAAAAGACCTATCTTTGATCTTACGGTACAGGGCCAGCGACTGATCAAAGAGATTGAGTTTCTCGCAGGTCAGGCCCTGGTAAAACAGATATTCATCATCATCGATTTCATGTTTATTAAAGGCCTCAAGGGCATCTACGAAATTCCCGCTGCGATAATAAGAGATGGCCAAAAGCTTATGCGCCTGCGGCGAAGCGGCCTGCTTAAAGGTCTGCGCTGCTTGCGCAAAATCTCCGTGATCAAAATATAATTTTCCTAAGGCTACGGAAAGAGATTCGTCATTTTTTGTCTTGGCAATCAAATCCTTGTACCTGGCTACCGCCTCCTGATAAGCGGCTTCGGATTCCCTGGCATAGCGCTTGGCCTCCTGCAGCTCGCTCTTCTGCGTACAACCGTATAAAATTCCAATATACAATACACAAATCACAAATAATACCCAATACCGAATGACCAAAAACCTAAGCCTCTTCGGTATTGGAATTTTGGAATTTGTTTGTGATTTGTGGTTTGTTTGTCCCGCTCGTAGCTTAATCCAGTGCGGGATCCCGCCCATACGTGAATTGGCTTGGCGGGATAATTTATCTTCTGTATTTATAGTGGGCATTACACGCTCCCTCATATGAAACCATGCACGGGCCTACTGGGTGCTCCGGAAGGCAGGCGCGGCCAAAAAGCGGACACTGCGCCGGAGAAAATAATCCTTTTAAGACCTGCGCGCATTTACATTGCGGCGCCTGGCGCCCATCATGGATCAGGCGCCTGATGCCAAACTCCTTACCAGCGTCAAAACAACCGTAGGCATCACGCAGCTCCAGCCCGCTTTTTGATATTGTACCAAAACCGCGCCAGGCTGCATCAGATATCTTGAAAACCCTGCGCATCAAATTCTTACCCTGCAGGTTGCCGTTTTTATTGACCGCGCGGATATACTGGTTGGTTACCCCGGCCTTACGCTTTCTGATCTGATCCAACAGCATATAGATGCCTTCCAGAATATCCAGCGGCTCAAATCCGGCAACACAGCAACATAATCCGTGTTTATGCGCAAGTGTCTGGTAAGGCTTTAGCCCTATGATCGCGGAAACATGCCCGGGACAGAGAAATCCGTCGATCTTAAGGCGCTTATCCTCTACCAAAAGATCCATGGCAGGAGGGATAAGCTTAAGCGCGCAAAAGAAAAAGAGATTGTTTATCTTTTGTTTTTTCGCGCTTAAGACGGATAGCGCAATAGTCGGAGCAGTGGTCTCAAAACCCACTGCTAAAAATACGACTTTCTTTTCCGGATGGGACTTTGCCATGCGCAAGGCGTCTAGTGGTGAATAAACCACCCTGACATCACCTCCGCAGGCGCGTTCTTTTTCAAGAGTAGATGCGCTTCCGGGAACGCGCAGCATATCGGCAAAAGTAAGGACGAGCACATCTTTACGACCGGCAAGGTGTATAGCGGCGTCAATATATCCTTGCGCGCTGACGCAGACTGGGCAGCCCGGGCCGGAGATAAGTGATATATTCTTAGGCAGAAGCTTATCCAGCCCAAAGCGTAAGAAATTCTGCGTGTGCGTACCGCAGACCTCCATAAGCCGCAGCTGATCTTTTCCGGCGAGAGCCCGGATCTTACCGGCTACAGCCCGAACAAGTTTAATATCACGGAATTCATCAACGTATCTCATCGAATAACCGCAATGTCTCCTGCGCTTTTTGTGGATCCACTTTTTCAATGGCAAATCCCGCGTGCACCAGGACATAATCTCCTGCCTTAATGCCCTTTAACATCTGGATATTAACACTACGCTGCAGTTGTCCGGATTCGACTTCGGCAAAGTCGCCTGATATTTTCCTGATTTTCATCGGAATAGCTAAACACACGGCCCTATCTCCTTAAACTTGCGATTACTGCCTGCCCCAAAGAAATCCCGGAATCATTACAGGATAATTTCTTATGAATAATAGTTTTAAAGCCCTCTTTATATAATGAAGCCAGGCTCATGCTCAGGAGCAGCCTGTTCTGGAAGACCCCTCCGGACAACGCGACTTTATTGATTTTGTAATTCTTGCGCAGGATTAAGCAGGTTTTCCTGATCATCTCTGCGACGGACAGATGAAAGCGATATGCGATCTCGGGTCTTGCAACTTTCGCTGACATATCTCTGGCGATCTGCTTGAATATAGGCTCGGGGTCAATAATATATTGGCCTTTATTTTTTTTGATTTTAAAGCTATAGCTGAAAGCTGAGGACTGGAAGCTGAAAGCCGCTCTTTCCAGCTCAATAGCCAGTTCCGCCTCAAATCTTGCCAGACTTCTTTGAAGGATAATACAGGCGGCCAGGTCGAATAGCCGGCCCATACTGCTGGCAAAAACAGTATTGATGCCGCGCTTACGCATTTCCTTTATAAACTGCCACCTCTTTTTATCAATGCCTTTGGGGATATCCAGATTTAAAGCAGCGAGCAGTCTCCAGGGCTCCTTAATCGAACGCTCCCCTCCAATCAGGGCGATCTCTGAAAGATGCGCCGCGCGCTGGAAGCTTTTGTAATCGCAGACCAGAAATTCTCCTCCCCAGAGCCTATTATCAGCCCCCATCCCCGTGCCGTCAAAAGCCACTCCTATCATCGGCTCATTCTTAAGCCCGTTTTCCGCCATGCAGCTTGCGATATGAGCGTGATGATGCTGCGCGGAAACAAAACGTAATCCCTCCGCTCTTATCTGGGAGCCGAATTTTGTGGAAATATATTCGGGATGTAAATCGGAGCAGATGATCTTCGGTTTTTTTCTAAGAAAAAATTCCGCTGTTTTTTTAAAGCGCAAAAGATCCCCGGGGTCGCTTAAGTCATCCTGAATCGGCCCAAGATAGGCAAGGGCATCCCTGGCAAAACAGATCGTATTCTTGCGCTGGCTGCCCAGGGCCAAAATCGGTTGTTTGATGCGAAAAGGTAATTTTATTTTTTTAAATTCCATATCCATCAGCTGATCGCGATGTGCACGATATTATCAATACGAAACGTCCGCTCTTCATTCCTAAGGCAGCAATAGCCAACCAGATAACTGCGGCTGTTTTCCTGCCTGACCTCTTTGGGGATCACCTCCCGCTCCGAAAAATGCGCTCCGGCGGTAGAAAGATATTTGATTCTAAGCTTTACCCGCAGGTCGATCGCCTCCTGGATCTGGGAGATTTTCTGCGTCTGCAGATCTTCCAGCAGTTTCGGATTGATGGTGAATAAATGCGTGAAGCTGGAGAAATCAGCAAGCCCCTTCGAATCCAAGATATCTTTAAGCCGGTAAAAGACATCCTGCGTCATTTCCACGTCCGCAAAGGCGCGATGCACCTGCTGCGCCGTAATCCCCAGTTTCTCCGCGACAAACCAGAGCGCATAGCGCTCAAATCCGGGGAGTAGCTTGCGGGCCATCTTAAGAATATCTACGACGATTAACCCTTCCAGATGGCCTTTGCCTAATAACTGCAGCTCATTATTCAAAAACTTCATATCAAAAGGGGCATTATAAGAACACAGGCAGCTGTCCTTTATAAAATCAAGGAATTCCGGCAAAACCTCAGACATCTCAGGGGCGTCCTGCAGCATCTCTTTAGAGATCTGATTGACCCTAAAGGCGGCTTCGGAAATCTCGCGGCGCGGATTGACCAGCTTCTGAAACGTAGAGATTTTTTTTCTACCCTTGAATCGCACAGCCGCGATCTCCACGATGCGGTCACCGTCCTGCGGGTCAAGGCCGGTAGTCTCGGTGTCGAAGATAGTGAACTCTACTTCATCGATAAGCTTGGTCATGCTTTTTCCTGGCTGTATACGAAGGGATCAGTTTTATCGGGCGGTATGACAATTTCACTTTTTTAAGGTTCTCCAGCCCCGAGTCATCCATAATATTTATATATGTATAATCTTTGAGTTCAGAGCAAAACTGCCTGAAGATAAACTGCGCCAATCCTTTGATCGATAGATCAGTGATCTCAAAAAGGATGCAAAAGGTCTGGCTATTAAGGGGATAGCCGAAACTGAACCCGCAAACCCTGCCATCCACCTTAACTATCCGGCCGACGCAGTTAAAATGCGCGTAATTATCGAGGAATGACTTAAAGCTCAAACCGCTATCCTCAAGCATCCCCCGATACAAAGGATCCATGTGATCCTGCATGCGCTGCTTCTTCCAGTATTCGTGCAGACTCAGGCAATCTTCGGCGAAACGGTCGGCATACGGAAAATATTCGTAGCAATAATGCTTGGTAAAATGATTGCTTGCTGCGCGCTTGTGCTTAAACGCCTCTCCTTTTAAAAACGCCAGGTCAGTCCTGCGGCAAAGGTAATCGCAGGACCTCTCTTTGACCTCATAACTTAAACTCTGATACAAAGCAACGTCTCGCTCTTCAATATTTTCTATATGCGCAAGGCTGGGATTTTTATTTTCTACGGACATTACCCGGAAAACCTGCTCGATAACAGCGGGATTGACCTTGCGGGCCAAAGGAGGCAGGTACAAGAAGCAGCCGATTGCGTCGCGAAAAAATACACACAGGCTATCATCTATGACCGCCCAGCGGATATCAAAGAACTTCTTCCAGATATAAATATTCTCAAAGGCATACACCGCCAATGCGTGCTTCTCTAAATTGAGGTATTTACGAAAAAGATTTTTGTCTTTAAGCGTTAAAGCCTTAAGCCTCATTACGGCAAACCTCCTTAGTTTTCTTAGTGAGGCTCATCAAATAGCCGCAGCTCAATCACGTCAGCTACTTCCTCGTATGCCTGCAGCAGCTGAGGATTATCTTTGAACAGGGAGATCTGGGCGGGGGAATTCAGGAAATCCGCCAGATACTCGGCGTATTCCTTAAATTCCGGGGTGTTGATCTTCTCTTTAACGTAGGGACAATTAAGATCAACCGTGAGGATGATCTTTTTCTGGCGCAGATTGATAAGAAAAGGGTAAAGCTGGCATTCAAAAGGACGCTGGGTATAAATCCTGCAGGTATTGCCTTGAATGCTTAGAAACGGGCAGATAAACCCCTCGCCTCCGGGGTTAGGGACCGGGTGGAGCCTGCGATCCAGGGACATTGTGGCAGCGGGTATCTCCGGATTATCAATAAGGCCTATTACTTCCTCGTCGAGAAGACAGGGCGACCAGACCGAAGATTCCTCACGGAATCTGCAGCAGCCCTGACATTTCAGACAATACTCTGAAGAAAGGAATTGCCGGATCACTTGACCGTGCTCCCAAGCTTTAGCTTCTTCTCGGGAGTGACGATAAACACGCCGCTTTCATCGCTGCCGGCGAGAATCATACCCTGGCTTTCCACGCCTCTTAAAACCGCGGGATCCAGGTTATCCACCACTACCACCTGCTTACCGATCAGCTCTTCCCTGTTAGGATATGAAGCTCTTATCCCAGCCACCACCTGCTTGGTACGCTCCCCCAGGTCCAGGGTGATCACATAAAGCCGGTCAGCATCGGGATGATCGATAACCTCTTTAATTACAGCGACTTTTAACTCTAATTTTCTGAAATCATCGATAGTAGCCATAGACCCTCCTCCTTAGAATAACGGTATAATAACATGCTTAAGGCTAAAAGGCAAGTTTTCCGTGGAGGGCTATTTCTTGGGCCAGGCATTGATACGCTGGATTATCTCACGCACGTAATTGCATTCACAACGGGCAAGACATTTTTTAAAAGGTTTTCCGGAAGAACATCGCTTCTCTTTTTTTAATTATACCGCGATTATGGTGAAATGGGGTGCCAGCTCATAAAATATCCACAAACAAAAAATCCCCGGGAGGGGGGATGGGGATAGCATATCCCTCGCCTAAGCTCCTCAAAAATCCCTTTTGAGGTAAAGTCTATGTAATAGAGGCGCCGGCTCATAAAATATCCCAAAATTCTCTTCGATAATTTTGGGATATTCGCCGGCATAATTTGCAGACGCTTCAACTAGGAAACAAAGCGAGCTACATTTTACGTCGCCCCGCATTTCGGGGCTCCGTAAAATGTCTGCTCATTAACGGGGCCGACGAGATTCGGACTCGCGATCTCCTCCGTGACAGGGAGGCGCTTTAAACCAGGCTAAGCTACGACCCCTAAATTTGTAGAAAGTGATTGTATCCTAAAAGTACTCTTGTTGCAACAGTTATTTATGGTCCCTCGCCTAATCGCTTGCTCTTTTTGCGGGATGCCTCAAAAAGAGCTGCGCAGGCTTCAGGATAGTTTGCCTATAATTTAACCTGGGCAAACTAATGGGCGCTAGAGGACTTGAACCTCTGACCTATTGAATGTAAATCAATCGCTCTAACCAACTGAGCTAAGCGCCCGAATTTTTTATTGTTGCGATTAGCGAGCTCCTCTTAACCAACGACGAACCCCTCTACTTTTTTGCGAAAACGGGGTGAGGAGTCCCGCCGAGTGCACCAAAATTGTCGAAGAGAATTTTGGTGCTTCTTAC